>JAIOAS010000124.1 GCA_019873725.1 Chloroflexota bacterium
CCCGCTGGGGGTCCACCGGTCTGACGCCGCTGTGCGCTCTCACGTTGATGACGGTCATCTGCGTTGTGTCCCCTCTCTGCATATCGCCGAAATTATACCACAGAGCGATCATATCAGTTCCCTGACAGGTCCATAGGGTGCATTTCAGAATTGGGGCGACCGTTCCTTATATCGTGCCGCAGAGCACGCAGAGTTCACAGAGATTTAAAAATCCCTCTGCGTTCTCTGCGAACTCTGCGGCTTAAGTTATGCGTTTATCTGGCTTTTGCCCCTGAATTGAAATGCACCCGGTCCATATCCTCTTCTGGGATGCCGGCTCCCGATCGGTCTGACAGCGTGAGCCTTCTGCCACCTGTGGCCGGCGTCCGCCGATTGCATTAACGGCGCGTCAGTCTATAATGAGAAAGTGTGAATGGCAATGGCACTTCACTGACCAGACCGACTATCTGACTAAGGACTATCTGACTAAGGACTACCTGACTAAGGACTATCGGACTACTTTCGAGGAGGAAGCCTGATGAAACGAATGTGTGTGTGGTTGTGGATGGCGTTAATGGGGTCGCTCATTTTGTCTGCGTGTACCGATCCAACGCTTATCCCCAAAATCGTCGCCACACCGGTGTCCGCCATACCCACTGCTGTTCCCTCCACCATAACGCCTTCACCGACCCCGGAACCACAAGCGGCTTTGGTCAACGGGCAACCTATTCTCCTGGCCGACTACGAGCGGGAGGTGGCACTCTACGTGGAATCGATGGCAGCGGCGGGCCAGGATGCGTCTACCGCTGAAGGGCAAGATGCTCTGGAGCAGGGGCGTGTGTTGGTCTTGGAGATGATGATCAACCAGGTGTTGATTGAACAGGCTGCTCAGGCCGCCGGCGTCGTTATCACAGATGAAGACCTCGACGCAACCATCCAGACGCTCCGTGAAGAGACCGGGGAAGAAGCATTCCAACAATGGCTTACCGACCAGGGAATGTCGCTCGAGGAATTTCGCGTCCGGCTGCGCCGCGATATGATCGCCACGCAGATGGCTAACCGCGCCGTCGAAGTCGTCCCCACGCACGGCGAACACATCCACGCGCGCCATATCCTGGCGAACAGCGAGGAAGAGGCGCGGCAAATCCTCGCCCAACTTCAGGCCGGTGGCGATTTTGTGAGCCTCGCGCGCACCTATTCGCAGGATACCAGCACCCGCGATACCGGCGGCGATCTTGGGTTCTTCCCCCGCGGTATCCTGACCGCCCCGGAAGTGGAAGCGGCAGCTTTTGCCCTCGAACCGGGGCAGTTCAGTGATGTGATCCAGAGCAGTATGGGGTACCACATCGTCCAGCTCGTTGAACGGGTCCCCGATATGGAAATCGACCCTGAACATTTGCGCTTGCTGCGCGAAAAAGCCTCCCGCGACTGGCTGGAAGGGTTACGCGCTGCGGCGACCATCGAGCGTTTTGTGCCATCCACACCGTAGGAGATAGCCATGAAAAGCAGAGATCGGTTGTTCAATGTGCTGAGTCTGGTCATGCTCGCTTTGACCTTCATCACGGTCCTGTGTTACATCCTGATTGCGATTAATCCTTACCTGCCCTTTAACCCTTTCCCGCCGCCTCCCCGACAAATCGCCGTGGTCGCCACCAATACGCCGACGCCCACACCAGGCCGCACGCCCGTCGCCACGTGGACGCCTACGCACACACCCACCATCACGCCGACGCCGCCGGCGACGTTCACACCGACGCCGACCCGCACGCCGACGCCCATCACGCCATCCCCTACGCGGACAAACACACCGACGCCGACGCCGCGCGTGACCCGTTCGCCGTGGCCCTTCAGCTACGAGATCACGTATGAGACGCCCATCTACGGTTGTAACTGGCTGGGGGTTGCCGGCACCGTCGTTGACATTGACGGCAATCACCTGCGCGGTTATCCCATCCACATCTGGGGTGGGGGCATCGATGTGGTCGTCAACTCCGGCGACAAGCAGAATTATGGGGACTCGGGCTGGGAGCAGTTCTTCCTGAACAATCCACAAGAACTCCGGGGTGTGTTCCGAGTGCAGGTTCACGACAAGAACAACCCGAATCACCCACCGGTTTCGCCGGAGGTTGTCCTGAACTTCCCCGGTTTCTGCTCACAGTCGCTGGCGCTAATCACGTTTACCAAGAATCACTAAACGATGCGGTATAACACTTTTCCTGGTTTATGGCTTCAAGGGGATCGTCAGATGATCCCCGGTTATGCGCGGGAAGCGGGGACCTGGCGATCCCCGCCGGGCTGCATTGCGCAAGTTTCACCTGTGTTGTGCTGACGATGGGGACGCTGTACGTCGTTGGTACTCCCATTGGGAATCTAGAGGACATCACGCTGCGCGCGGTGCGTATCCTCCAGGACGTGCAACTTATCGCGGCGGAAGACACGCGCAAGGCTCGCATCCTGTTAGAGCGGCACGCGATTCACACGCCGGTCACGTCCTTTTTTGAGGGGAACGAACGTTACAAACTTAACGCGATTTTAGATGCGCTGGCTGCCGGCGATGTGGCCCTGATCTCGGAAGCCGGCATGCCCGGCATCTCCGATCCGGGCTACCCGTTGATCCAGGCCGCCATCGCGCATGGAATTCCGGTCGTCCCGATCCCCGGCCCATCGGCGCACACGGCGGCATTGGTGGTGTCGGGTCTGCCCACCGACAGCTTTTGCTTTTTGGGATTTTTGCCCCGCAAGAAATCCGAGCGAGAGGCGCGCCTGGCGGAAGTGGCGGTGTTACGGGCGACGCTGGTGTGTTACGAAGCCCCCCATCGCCTGCGCGCGACGCTCGAAGCGCTACACGCCATTTTGGGCAACCGCGCCATCGCCCTGTGCCGCGAGCTGACCAAGCACTACGAGGAGGTTTGGCGCGGCGATGTGGCAGGCGCGTTGGCTCACATCGCCGAGACTCCGCCGCGCGGTGAATACACGCTGGTGATCGCCGGTGCGCCGGAGGATGTGACACGCTGGGGAACCGAAGAAGTGCGTATGGCCCTGGCAGAGCGCATCGCGGCGGGACTTTCGCGGTCGCAGGCGGCGCGCGAAGTCGCGGCCCTGTCCGGCTGGTCTCGGCGCGACATTTACGATCTTTAGTCGAATACTCATTTCACCGATCAGAGGCAACATCATGACGCTAGATACGCTTCCCCCTGTTGAAGCACGCCCATACTTGCTGAAAAACAGTGTCCAACACTATGCTTGGGGAACCCGTGGAAACCAGGCTTTTATCCCCAACCTGCTGGGTATGGAACCGGAATCCGGATTGCCTTATGCTGAGTTGTGGATAGGCGCGCATCCCAAAGCTCCATCCACGGTTGTGGTTGGAGACATGCCGGTCCCTCTGGATCAATGGATTCATGCGTACCCCGTGCAAATTCTGGGCAGCGAGATCGCAAACAAGTTCTCAAATCAACTGCCGTTTCTATTTAAGGTATTATCGGCGGGTGAACCTTTATCCATCCAAGTGCATCCCAATAAGGCCCAGGCAAAGGCTTTGCAT
Source organism: Chloroflexota bacterium (assembly GCA_019873725.1). GTDB lineage: Bacteria > Chloroflexota > Anaerolineae > B4-G1 > SLSP01 > DSWT01. Next base: position 3,524 of record JAIOAS010000124.1, read on the forward strand.
CTTCATGATCCTGCACACTATCCCGATGCCAATCATAAACCCGAGTTAGCCATTGCCCTTGATTCGTTGACAGCCTTAATGGGGATCAAGCCCTTCGCCGAGCTTCAAGAAACCCTGAGACGTTATCCGGAGATCGCTGATTTTATCGGAGCACGTGTGTGCGCCGGCATCCTTGATCCGGTGACTCCGGCTCCCCAAAAGCAGCAGGCACTCATCAAAACCTTGTTTTCGACATTGATCGAACATGCCATTGCCCACGAGAAGGAATTAGTCCGCGCTATCGAGCGATTAGCTGAACGGCTAAACAAATCCTCGTCTTTGGAAGAGAGTGAGATGCTCTTTCTAAGCCTCAAAGCAAAGTATACTGGACCGGATGTGGGACTCTTTGCAATGTTCTTACTGAATCTGGTTCACCTGACGGAAGGGCAAGGACTCTTCACCGCTGCAGGAACTCCGCATGCCTATGTAAAAGGCAACATCATCGAATGTATGGCGAACTCCGACAATGTTGTGCGTGTCGGGTTGACGGATAAATTTATCGATCCTGAAAATCTGGTGGAGATCATCGATTATGCGCCTGCTTCCCTTGCCGTTCTGGGGAACGGTCCCGATTCAGCCGAACAGATATACCAAACGCCTGCTTCTGAGTTTCGAGTCAGCCGGCTGGCACTCAATGCATCAACCGCACGCCAAGAGACGACAGAAAATCAGCTCAAGTTATTTTTGGTGACGAAAGGCGCAGTCATTGTGCGTTGGAACGCCGGCTCCGAAAATGCCGGTATGCTTGTGAAGCGGGGGCAATCGATTTTGATTCCGGCCTGTCTGGGTGAATTCCAGTTGCGTACAGAAACATCGGCGGAACTGTTTAAGGTGGAAGTCCCGATTTTTGATTGAGGTGGTCAGATATGCAAACCGAACCGTATTTTCAGAAAGATGCTTATCGCAAAGTTTTCGAGGCCACTGTGCTTGCCGTCGAAGGCCAGGATGTGGCGCTGGATGCAACGGCTTTCTACCCCGGTGGCGGCGGACAGCCTCACGACCTGGGATGGCTAGAGGCGGGTGACGCGCGCTGGCCCGTTGTCAGCCTGCGCCGCCAGGATGATTTGATCTGGCACACCGTTGAGAGTTGGGGATTTGGCAATCCCCTTGAGGTGGGGATGCACGTCCAGGGCGTGCTGGACTGGGATCGCCGTTACGCGCTGATGCGTACGCACACGGCGCTGCACATCCTTTGCGGCGTCGTCTGGCGCGATTACGGCGCAAAAGTGACCGGCGGCAATATGCAGCCGTTGCAGGGCCGGCTGGACTTCGAGTTCGAGAACCTGCAACGCGAGCTGGTGGACGAGATCGAGGCCAAGATCAACGCCGAAGTCGAGGCAGCGCGTCCCGTGCGCGTCGATTTCCTGCCGCGCGCCGAAGCCGACCAGCACCCTGATCTCATCCGCACCAAGATCAACCTGCTGCCGCCGGGCATCACCGTCGTGCGTATCGTCGAAATCGTCGGGCTGGACGTCCAGGCCGATGGCGGCACCCACGTGGCGAATACACAGGAAGTCGGCCCCATCCGCATCAGCGATTACAAGAGCAAAGGCCGCATCAACAAGCGGCTTGAGCTGACGCTCATACCCTTCTAGCTGATTTCATATAGGGCAGCCATGTGCAATCCCGCACATTGCTGTAATCAGACCAAGTAACGGTGTGATACTTAAGGAGGTGAATCGCATGGAAGAACCGTCGCTCCCTATGGATGTTGAGAAACTACTGGAAGATTTGCACGCCCCAGACTTTCGTACCAAGAAAGAGGCTATTGAGGGATTAGGGCAAATGCCCGTCAGCAATGTTCGTGTTGTAGAGGCCTTAATGAGGGTAAGAGAGGAAGAAGAATGGCTGAGCTTAAGAGAAGTCGCTCACAAGGCTCTCCTTTCTCTCCCACATCAAACAGTTATACAACAATACCCCGATCTGAAACAACGGCAGGAACAAGCGGAAGAACAATATGCAAAGCGTCAGGCGGAAGCTCGACGACAGGAAAACCGGACTGTTACTTCCCCGATCCCAACTTCTGAAACGGCTACAAAAGGCAAGGCTGCTTGGAAAGAGTTGGCAAGTAATGGACTGTTGATGTTGGTAGGTGGATCCATTGTCTCCATTATTGGATTTGCGGTAGTGTACTGGGAGTTACAGAATGGTAATAAATACCATGTAATGTACTTGCTTGGTGCGTGGGCTGCTTTGCTGGTTGCAGTTGTTGGTGTGCCGATCTTGCTGCTTGGACTCATACGGCAAGGCACTCTCGGCAAAATCGGCGCGATAGGGCTAGGCGTTGTTTCTTTGGTAGCAGGGGTAATCATCATTATCATATTTTATCCCTTCTTGGTCGCCTTTGCGAGTTTGATCCCGGGAGCATTGAAGATTTTCGGGATTGCAGTTTTTATCGGTCTTGCGGGATGGATTTTCCGACTCTACAATCGCTGAGAGGGGACATGCTTTCCCTGCTTTCAATCCTCATCAACCGACCTCTTGCGTGAAACTTTGTTACCCTGTGCCATTACCGAACTTGCGTTAGCGTCGTGGAGATACGAGGTGACCGTGAAGTAGCAACGTTTGCGCCACCGACGGGCACGGTCGGAGACCAGCTCGAGCAATTACTCCCTTCCAAACATCAAAATCCGCAAGTTGGGATAGGGCCAATCCCCCATATTTAGGGCAAAATGATGCAGGATGCTTTATTTAACACTACTGATAGTGGTAGTTTAACTATGCGAACTTGCGGATTTTGTTCCTTGGAAGGGAGTAAGGGAACATCTTAAAGCGCAGGCTATAAAAACAAAGCCCTTCGGACTGTATTTCAGCTCGGAGGGCTTTGCTCTTTTTGCGCAGCGGCTTCAGCCCGCGCGCCATATCTCTGCGCGTTGCGTCACGACAGCTTGTACTTCCTTAAGCAGTGTCTGTGCGCGCGTGTCGATGTCGTTCAGTTCAGTGAGCCAAGCATCCTTCTGGACTGTATCCTGGATGTTGGCAGCGTTGACCCGCACGTTGAGCATTGCGCTCTGGATGCTCGCCATCGCCATCCACGCGGCAGTGGCGGCATCGGAAACGGCATTGACGTTGCCCTTGCTGGCGACGAGCAGCGCAAGTTCCAATGCCTCGAGCGCCGCCCGTGCCGTCGCCAGCGGGACTTCGATGGCGTGGGCTGTTGCCTCTTGAATTGCCGCGTCGCGGATGTGTTGTTCTTCCGCGGTGGCTTTCGGCAGTTTGTAAGCCGCCATCACCGCGTTGAACGCGGCGCTGTCCTCGTCCATCGCCGTGGTGAGTTTTGCGCGCAGTTTTTCCGCTTGCACTACGGCGCTGGCTGCTGCCTCTTGTACATCGGCGTAGCGGCGTTTCTCCACCGTCAGCCGCCCGACCATCGCCACGAGCGCCGCCGCTAATGCGCCCGCCAGTGCCGCGACCGCGCCCCCGCCGGGCGCGGGCGTGTTCGCCGCCACCGCGTCCAAAAAACCGACCGGCGCGCCCTCGTCCAGCGCCGCGAGTTTGTTTTCCAGGATTTGGCCCGGCTCGAAGAGATCGAGCTGCAAATACCACTGCGCCGCGTCGACGAGCGCCTGTTGTGGGGTGAGGCCCACCAGCTCTGTGTGCGTGACCGTGACGCCATAACGTGCCGCTTCGCTGCGGATCGTTTCTACCACCCGGTGGATCGGCGTCTGCGGGAAGTTGGTCAGGTTCATCGACACCTGCGCTTGCCCCGCCACCAGCAGCCCTATCGCCTTGACGTAGCGGTAGCCGCCGTTGGAATGACGCAGCGCCCGCGCGATCTTCTGCGCGATGCTCACGTTATCCGTGTTGAGGTAGGCGTTGAAGGCCACCAGGAAGGGCCGCGCGCCGATGATCGTCGCCCCGGCCTTGCCCACCGCTTTCGGCCCGAAATCCGGGTCGCGGGCGGGGTTCTTGCCGATTTCGGCCTTGAGCGCCTCGTATTCGCCGCGCCGCACGTCTTCGAGATTTAGGCGCTCCGGGCGCAGCGCCGCCTGCTCGTAAAGGTACACCGGGATGCCCAGTTCCTCACCGACACGGCGGCCCAAATCGCGGGCCAGCGCCACACAATCCGCCATCGTTACGCCGCTAATGGGGACGAACGGCACCACATCCGTCGCGCCCAGCCGGGGATGCTCGCCACGATGCACGTCCATGTCGATCAACGCCGCCGCGGTCTTGATCCCCTGGAAGGCAGCCTCCTGCACCGCGCCCGGCGGCCCCACCAGCGTCACCACCGAGCGGTTGTGGTCCACGTCTGATTCGAAGTCCAGCACGCGGGCTTCGGGGACGGCGCGCATCGCCTCCACGATGGCCGCGATCACGTCGGCGCGCCGGCCCTCGCTGAAATTGGGGACACATTCGACGAGGGTTTTCATCGCTTACCACACGTGGGGCAGAGGTGGTTTGGGCTTGTCTTCCGCAGTGGCGTCCGTGTCGGAAACCTCTTCGGCTTCCAGATCGATGATTTGGCCGCTGGGCGGGATTCTCCATGTGGATGAGGTGGGGCGCTCATCTTCTGCCGGTGCAGCGGTCATTTCGAGCCGGGCCTCTTTTTGGTGTTCGGCCACCAGGGCCGGCGGGCACACATCAACGAAGAGCTGCATCCCGATCAGGAAAATCGCCAGGTCATCCAACTGACCAAGCCCCGGCACTGCCATCCCCGGCACCAGATCGACCGGCGAGATCAAGTAGAGGAGGGTTAGAATGGGAATGATCTTGTTGACCAGCGGGACGCGGCCGTCCCACAATAGCTCCCAGGCCAGGCGAAACTGACCGAAAAAGTCTTTCAGCCATCCCAGCAACGTGTTCACATCGCTCACGCGCTCCGGGTATTGCATTTTATCGTCGGGCATAGCACCTCCCCTGAAAATAAACCGCTAATCTCGCAAATCTACGCGAATCTTCTTACATTAGCGAAAATTCGCGCGATTCGCGGTTACAATTTTGATCCCCGGCGCTGTGCCGTAGGTTCGGTGAAACTCCTTGTCAATAATCCAAATCTGGGGTGGGGTTTTGGGGGCGGGCGCAGCCCACCCCCAAAACTCACTTTTCCCCTTTTTGATTGAGATGATACTTTTTGATTATAGGCCGAGCCGCTTAAGGGGCAAGTCGGTTTTTGAGAAATGACGCCCCTGACTATAATTAGATTACGTCAGGGATGTGTGTGGGTTGCAGGATTCTATCCCACTATGTTGCCGTTTGTGATTAGCGTATGGAATTTGCGTGGCTATTGGAAGTGGTGGTACAATAAGCACAACACAGTTGCATAAGTTGTGCTACAAAGGAGCTGTATTATGGTCGAAACCATTCAATCCACCGATCTGCGCCGTCGGGTGCGCGCTGTACTCGATGGCGTGCGGGTCAACCGCGAGCCGGTGGTCGTGCAGACTTACGATACGCCACAAGCCGTCATCATCCCCTACGAGGATTTCGAGGCTTACCGTGCGTGGCGGAATGATCGTGCGGAGCGCCAGGCGTGGCTGGCGGAACTGCGCGCCATCGCCGAAGCGGTGAGCGCCCACGCTGCTCTCACCGAGGCCGAAGCCGAGGCGTTGATCGAAGAGGCTCGCGCTGCATGAACCGGAACGCGCCGCGCGCCGTCTTCGACACCAACCTTCTGGTCAGCTACCTCCTCGTCCACCGTCCGCCTATCGCTGCGCTATTGGATATATACCTGGCTCAGGGCTGTTTCACCCTCATCACCGCTTTGGAACTGTTGCCGGACTCGGACGGCGATTTGTTGATTTGTCCTTGATTGCCTTCCACCTCAAGTGTGCTATCATCACCGCATAAATCGAGAAAGGATTTATCGTTTGTGGAAGCAAATCTTACCCCGATTTCTGTAGCGCGGCGTTTACGCCAAAACGACCTGTTTTACTTCACCCCGCGATTGTTGCTAGAATCGAGTTTTTATCCATGCCATTCCTGATCGACGGACACAATGTTATCGCTGCCTTGCCGGACATCGACCTGGAAGACCCGGACGACGAGGCCAAACTCGTCGTGAAGCTGCGCGCCTGGAGCGGGCGCGAGCGGCGCAAGGCCATCGTCATTTTCGATGGTGGGATTCCGGGCGGGCCATCGCGGGTGCTTTCGTCGCCGGAAGTGCGCGTGGTCTTTGCGGCGCGGCATCACAGCACGGCGGATCGCATCATCAAGGAGCGGTTGTCTGCCCTGCCCGATGCGCCCAATTGGACGGTGGTTTCGTCAGACCGCGAGGTGTTGGACAACGCGCGGGCGACCGGCGCGAAGACGTTGTCGGCGCAGGAATTCGCGGAACGGCTGACCCAGACGCTGGAAGTGGAGAAGGAAAAGCCAGAAGGCGTGCCCGCGGCGGAGGTCGAGGCGTGGCTTGAAGTCTTCGAGACGCCGGCTGTGCCAGAAGCGCCCCCTACGCCAGAAGTTGTGCCTGCACCGCAACCGGCATCCCCTGCTCCCCACGTCGTCTCTAAAAAGCAGGCACAGCGGGCCAAACAACATGCGCTGGAACAGGCTACGCCGCCGATGCCGCCATCGCGCACCGCACGCTCCATTGCCGAGCAAGTGGGGGGCTCCTTACCCCCACCACCAAAACCCGAAAAGCCCACTGCGTATGCCGGAAAACCCGCCGAGGTTTCCCCTGAAGAGGTGGAATCCTGGTTGCAAGTCTTCCACGATGCCCCAGAGTCGAATGTCCCGCCGCCCAAGTCTCGTCCCTCTGCGCCGCCACGTCAGCCCAAACAGCCGGTCGTAAAAAAGCATGGGGCGCTTTCCGAGGAGGAGGTCGAAACCTGGCTGGAGATTTTCGGTGGCGAGCCTGAACCGGCTGCCCCCCCGCCTGTGTCCGTCTCGGAAAAGCCGGGTAAACGTCAACCTGCGGGGGACCCATCCAGGCCCTCACAAGCCCGTCTGGTTAAGCGCAAGCGGCAGCTCGTTCCAACGAAAGATGAGGAACCCGGCAGCCTTTCAAAGGAAGACGAGGAACTGTGGTTCCGTCTATACGGTCGTGGTGACCGCTAAAAAACCTGTCGGGTTTGAAAACATTCTACTCGACCAGCTTCAGCAAATCCGCCGTAGACGGCAGCACCAGATGCGCGCCGGCCCGCCATAGCTCGGCCTCCTCACCGAAGCCGCACAGCACGCCGACCGCCCATGCCCCCGCGTGCCGCCCCGACAGCACGTCCATTGTCGTATCGCCAACCATTACGCAGACTTCCGGTAACAGCCCCAACTGCTTTGCTGCGTATAACACCGGCTCGGGATGGGGTTTGATGTGCTTCGTCGTTGCCTGGGTGACGACAAGTTTGAAGAACCCGGCGAGGTCGTGTTGGCGCAGAAATTCGGCGGCGTCCTCGGCGGAGCGCGTCGAAACGACGGCCAGCGCCGCGCGTTCGGCCAGATGCGCCAACAGCGGTTTCACGCCTTCGATGAGGCGAAACGTGGGGGTGGTATGAGCATGCAACATGCGCCGCACACCGAAGAGGACGGCATCCAATCCCACCATATCCACCGCTGTCAGCGCATAGTTCATCGGCGTTTCCCCGGCCATGACCATACGCCGGGCCAGCCGGCGCGCTCGTTCCTCGCCCAGGAAGCGCAGCCGCTGCGCTAGCCGCTCCACCGTTTGATCGTCGGTGTCCATCAGCGTGCCGTCCAAGTCGAAGAACCAGCCCTGAATTTTCTCGAACGGAATAGGGGTTGTTGGCATTGTCTGCTCCAAAGATAAACGTCGTTTGCCCGTATTCTAGCACGAGTTGCACCCTCGTCCAATAAGGGCTTGCAAAAGTATAGATTCCCGAAGCTGTGGCCGGTTTTCGACCGCGCCAGCGTGGGTCAGGTATCGGCGGGCAGGTCAGATACCGGCCCATGCGGGAAGTTCCCTAATTTTGCTTCGAGCGGATCGCCAGATCCGCATCTTATAAGCTTACAACGGGGAACTGGCGTTCCCCTCGGCGCAAGAATGATAAGCTCTGAGTTAACGGCCGGGTGCATTTCAATTCGGGGGCAAAAGCCAGATAAGTGTTTGATTTAACCGCAGAGTTCGCTGAGAACGCAGAGAAATTTCTGGCAACTCTGCGGACACTGCGTGCTCTGCGGTGCAATTTAAGAAAAGCCGCCCCCATTCTGAAATGCACCCTTAACGGCCACACAGTTTGGTGGTTTCTCCCGCCGGTGTTATAATGAGTGTAAACGGATCGAGCATCAGCTTGGCAAAAGGAACGTGGGAGGTGTCGTATGGGCGTCTTGGCCGCTTATCGAGGTGTAGTACAGAGAGACGGGCTGGTGCGCTTGCGCCGGCCTGCCGAAGCGCGTCTTTTGCCTCCAGGCAGCGAGGTGTTGGTGATTGCCACGCAGACCCAGACTGTTCCTGATCTTGAAGAACAGGAGCGCCGTCTGGCCGCGCTCTCGCCAGAGGAATGGCGGCGACCGTTTGCGGAATATGAGGCCATTGCTGCGCGAGAGTTCGCTGAAGCCGATATCGCCGATATCAGCGATGATGAGCTAGTGGCGCTGGTTCACGAGGCGCGCCAAGAGGTTGGTTGATGCGTGCAGTCGTGGACACTAATTTGCTGCTCAGGATGGCGGCATCTGGGCGGCAGTTACCGTTGTATCGAGCTTGGCGTCAAAAAGAATTCACCCTGGTTGTTTCCTCGCCAGTAGTGCATGAATTTGCGAGTGTGATGGAACGACCAAAGGTGCGTCGTTTCCTGTCCTCCAGTCAGGGTCAGGCGTTTGTGATGTTGCTACACGCTTTGGCATTGTTCGTTGAGCCTGCCGCCGATTTCCCTCCCTGCCGCGATCCCAAAGACAACATCGTGATCGCTACAGCGGTGGCCGCCACCCCCTGTTTCCTGGTGACATCTGATCGGGACCTTTATGATGATGCCGACCTGGTCGCCAGGCTGGATGTGTTAGGTGTCAAGGTCATTCGGGCCGGCGAGTTTTTGACCAGACTTCATTCGTAGAAAAACCGTTACGGTTCATCCCCTGCCGGGTGGAGTGATTGTAGCAGCGACTCTGCCACCGCCCGGTTGATTTTGCGGAATTGTCCCTCGGTCTCCTGCGTCACTACGCCCATATCGGTTAGTTGATCCACCAGCCGCGCCGAACGGGTATAGCCGATGCGCAGGCGGCGTTGCAGCAATGAGACGGAGGCCCGGTTTTCGGCCAGGAAAATTTCCACGGCGGTAGGGAGCAGTTGATCCTCGAATTGGCCCGCCAGCCGTGTCTCTTCCTCGAAGTCGGGGAAAAGCGCCGGTTGGGCGGGGACGATCTCGTCGGGACGGGCGACGGCCATCGGCTTGGGGAAGTCCACTTGCTGGGGTTTCTGCCCCGGCTCCACGGCGTTGCGCCAGAAGTGAATCAGCCGATCCAGTTCGTGGTCGGAGACGAAGGCCCCTTGCAGACGCAACGGCTGGCTGGCATCCGGCGGCATAAAGAGCATATCACCGCGTCCCAAGAGCCGCTCCGCCCCCGGCATATCCAGGATCACGCGCGAGTCCACCGATGAGGCCACCGCAAAGGCTACCCGCGAGGGGAAGTTGGCCTTGATCAGCCCCGTCACCACATCCACGCTGGGGCGCTGGGTGGCAATGATGAGATGGATGCCCGTGGCGCGTGCCATCTGCGCCAACCGGCATAGCACGCGCTCCGTCTCCTCCGGCGACTGCATCATCAAATCTGCCAGCTCATCCACCAGCACGGTGATGTAGGGGATGGGGGTCTCGTCTGTCGTTTTGCTCACGCGCTGATTGAAGTCCTCGATGTTGCGCGCGCCGACCTGCGCGAAGCGCCGGTAGCGGCTGTCCATCTCGCGCATCACCCACTTCAGCGCGGGGACGACCCGTTCCACATCCACGATCACCGGCGACAACAGGTGCGGGATACCGTTGTACTGCGTCAGCTCGACCCGTTTGGGATCGACCATCATCATCCGCAGCGTGTCCGGCGTGTTTTGTAGCAGCAGCGCGGCGATGATCGAGTTCACGCACACCGATTTGCCCGCACCCGTCGCGCCGGCGATGAGCATATGCGGCATCGCGCGCAAATCGGCCGCCACCGCCTGCCCGGAGACATCCTGTCCCAGCCCCAGCCGCAGCCGGCCTTTGAGCTTGCCGAAGGCTTCCGATTCCATAATGTCGCGCAACGAGACCACGGCCGGCTCCTCGTTGGGCACCTCGATGCCCACCAGCCCTTTGCCGGGAATGGGGGCCTGGATGCGGATACTGCGCGCAGAGAGCGCCAGCGCCAGGTCATCCGCCAGGCTGGTGATTTTGCTGACCTTGACCTTGGTGGTGCGACCGGTACGCGCGGTGAGGAAAAGCGGTTCCGCGCCAAACTGTGTGACCACCGGCCCCTGGTTGATTTCGCGCACGCGCACCGGCGCGCCCAGGCTTTCCAGCGTTTTCTCGATGATGCGGACTTGCTTGCGGATCAGGTCTTCGCTGTAGTATTGCTCGCTGCCCTCTTCCAGCACATCCACCACGCTCGGCAAGCGCCAGGCCTGCGCTCCCACCACCAGCGTCGGCCCTTCAAATTCCAACGCGCCATTCCCGTTGGTGGGGCGGGCAGCCACGTTAATGCGGACTTCATCCTCTCTCTTCTTCTGCCCCGGCGCGGCTTTTGGCGATTCGGGTTCGGCGACACCGCCGAGAATCTTCCGCCCGGCCGGCGGTCCTGTCGGCGTCATCGTGTCGGGTGGCAGGGATAGTTGCGTCACATCCCACGGGGGGACGTCTTGCTGTCCGGCGGTCCGCCGCTGCTCTGCGCGCTCACTCAGCAGGCGGACCGCATCGGCAGGCGAGATGCCGGCGATGAACGTGATGATGATCATCCAGGCCAGGATGAGGAGAATGGTGGTGCCGGCTTTGCCGAGCGCCTTGATGCTCACATCTAGCATCAGCGCGCCGATCAACCCACCGCCGACCCCCTTTTCCCCTAGGCGATACAAGCCGATTTGCGGCCACACAAAAGTGGTGATGAGGTGCATCGTCATCAGGGCGACAAAGAATCCGCCGGTCACGCCCACAATCTGTTCGGGGTCGATTTTGGGGAGGCGATCCTCAAAGCGGCGCAGAATGAGCCACAGTCCCACCGCGCCGAAGAACAGCGGCACAACGTACATGCCCCACCCGAACGTCTGGGCCAGGAGGGTCATCCACCATTTGGTCAGTGCGCCTTGCTGCGCCGAGATGAAGCTCAGGAAGGTGAGCAGCGCCAGGATAAACAAGCTCCAGCCCACCATATCGAGCTTTTCATCGTTGCTCAGCCGATTCCACAGCGTTTCGCGCGGTTTTTTGCGTGTGGTGCGCCGGCTGCTCGATGATGATCGCCCGCGTGATGATGTGGAGCGGCCGTTTGAACGTGAAGAAGTGCTTTTTTTCGTCATAATTTCTATGTCTCGTCGTCATTAGATTCTCACCACGGAGACACAGAGGTCACGGAATTTT
>JAIOAS010000125.1:0-6766 GCA_019873725.1 Chloroflexota bacterium
TCCCGTCCTCTGCCCGCGGCGAAACGCCGTTGACGCAACCGCCGAGCAGTTTGCCCCCCGCCCTTGCCGGTGTCTTGATGCGCAATGGCAATGTGGACACAGGCTGGGCATGGTCTTATGCGCTGGGTGCGAGTTTTGATCTGGCGCGGCGCGGCATCATCACCATCGAAGAAATGCCGGGTCGCTCGTGGTTTCAGGGGCGTGATTTTGTCTTCCGGCTTGAGGCTGCGACGACGTCTTTGCGTCCGCATGAGCGGGGCGTGGTCGAGATGCTCTTCGGTGACAAGTCTGGTCTCCAGTCTGAGGTGCGTTTGAGCAAACTTCAGAACAATCTGTACCGCCGTCTCAAGCCCTTTTCTGATGCCTTGAAGGCCGAGTGTACTTCTCTGGGCTTCTTCGACGCGGAACGCCAACGCCGTCGCAATGCAATGATGGTGTGGGGCGGACTCTTGATGTTCTTGGGAATCGCCTTGATTGTTGCCGCAGCAGTGCTCATCAGTTCGTGGGGGGTGCTGCCACTGCTCGCGGCGGTAGGTATATCGGTGTCAGGGATGGTGTTGATGATCGGGGGAGCGTTGTTCCCTGTGTTGAGCGAGGATTACCAGCAGACGGCGTTGGAATGGAAGAGCTTTGCCAAGTACCTCGGCGACGTGATCCGCCGGCGCGACACATTGGTGCACCGGGATCAGTTCGAGGGCTACCTGCCCTACGCGGCGGCGTTTGGTCTGGCGGAGCCGTGGTCGCGCTACCTCAAGAGGCACGAGGACATCGAGGTCCCGGCGTGGTTCCGCGCGCTGGCTACGGCCGAAGATGGCGGGCGCGGCGCGTTCGCGGCGATGGTGGCGGCTTCCAGTTCTTCGGGCAGCGCGGGCGCGGGTGGCGCGGGTGGCGCAGCGGGCGGTGGGGCGAGCGGGGCCGGGTAGCAGATTGTCGTTTTTCGGCTAGAATAGGCCTGACCGCACACATGCTTGCCGGTTGAGCGATAAAACGAGCGTCGAATATCCCTTTTGCGCTTTAGCTTGGCAAGGTCAGGTGCAACACACACGGGCGGGATTTCCCCGCCCGTGAATTCTGGTTGTAGTCAGCAGATTAAGGGTTCGTAGTATAACTTTCCCGAAGCTGTGGCCGGTCTCCGACCGCGCCAGCGTGGGTCAGGTATCGGCGGGCACGGTCAGAGACCGGCCCGAGCGGGAAGGGTAGTGGAGATAATCGTGAAACGCTCGGCTCACTCTCGTTGGTGGATGGAACGCGCGCTGCTCCTGCTGTTGCTGCTCATAGGAGCAGGCTTGCGGCTGTGGGACGCCGGCCGCACGCCGCCGGGCCTCTATCACGACGAGGCGCAGAACGGCCTGGACGCGCTGGCAGTGCTCGAAACGGGCGAGGTGCCGCTGTATTTCCCCGCCAACAACGGGCGTGAGCCGCTCTTCATCTACCTTGTCACGGCGAGTATCGCGCTCCTCGGACGCAGCCCGCTGGCGGTGCGGCTGCCGTCGTTCTTCGTCGGCTTTCTCACCCTGGCGGCGACCTACGACCTGGCGCGCGTGTTGTGGGGACGCCGCGCCGGACGTTGGGCGCTGGCGGTGCTGGCGGTGACCTTGTGGCACGTTCATCTGAGCCGGATTGGATTCCGCGCCGTGCTGTTGCCGCTCTTCACCGCCCTCTTTCTGGGGCAGCTTGCCCGTGGCCTGCGCACTCCCGAATCCAAAATCCACAATCCAAAATCCAAAATCGGAAATTGGATTGCCGCCGGAGTTTTGTATGGCCTGAGTTGGTACACGTACATGGCTGCGCGCTTTACGCCGGTTGCGTTGGGCGTGATGGTCCTGTATGGTTTGCTCTTCCACCGCCAACAAACGCTGCGAGCCTGGCGCGGCGCGTTGGTGTTTTGTGTGGTTGCCTTGCTCGTTCTTGCACCGCTCGGCGTCTACACGTTGCGCCACCCCGACGTGGTGCTGGCGCGCACTGGCCAGGTGACGATCCTCAGCCCGGAGATCAACGGCGGGGACTTTTGGGGCACGCTTGTCCGCCATACTTTGCGCACGGCAGGGATGTTTTTCGTGCGCGGGGATCGCATCTGGCGGCACAACCTGGCGTGGCGGCCGGTGTGGGAACCGGCACTCGGCCTGGCGTTTCTGATCGGCGTGGGCGTGGCGCTGGCGGGATTCCGTCGCAATGCCGGGGCTGCGCTGGCGCTCCTGTGGACATCGGTGATGACGCTGCCCACCCTCCTCGCCGAAGACGCCCCGCACTTCCTCCGCGCCGTCGGCGTCCTCCCCACGGCTGTGCTCTTCCCGGTATTGGGCTTGCTGTGGATCGACAAATGGCAAATGGCAAATGGCAAATCGGTGAGGCATGAATCACGAATCATGAATCATGAATCACGAATTGCCCGATCCTGCCCCCGTCTACCGTCGCGCGAATCTTCGCGCCCTGTCTACTGTCTACTTCTCCTTCTCCTCGCCTTCCTTTCCACCACCTACGACTACTTCGTGCGCTACGCGAACGCGCCGTTGGCCTATCACTGGTTCGAGGCAGGGCCGGTGGCGATGGCGGGGAAGATCAACGCTCTGCTGGGCGAGGGGTGGGACGGGGCGAAGATGCTCCACGGCCCGGCGACGGAGCGGCGCATTTACATTGACCGCCAGTTGTGGGATTCCTGGACGGCGGTGCCGTTCCTGGTCCCCGAAAAAGCTGTGCGTGCGCTCTCCGTCCCAGCGGCGCCTGACCTTACGCTGAATTTAACATTCATCGTGTGGCCCTATCGTAATTGGGAATCGGACGTGTTCTCGCACATCGTGCGTCCGGCGTACTTGCGCGTCGAGGCAGGCCCGCAGGCGCAGGGTGACAAGGACGAACAGCCGTTCACCGTCGCCATGTTCATCCACGCCGACCCACGCCCCGCCGTGCCGGAGCCGGTGACACGGTTTGAGGAGGGCATTATCCTGCGCGCCGCCCTTGTGTACCCTGGCGATGCGGGCGCGACGGTGCGCCTCTGGTGGGAGACGGACGCGCCACTCTCTGCCGACTATACTGTTTTTGTCCACTATCTGCGCGATGGCGCGGTTATCGCGCAGCACGACGGCCAGCCCGGATACGGTCACCTGCGCACCGGCGGCTGGGTCGTCGGCGACCTCATCCTGGATGAACACCCGCTGTCCGGCATCATCCCCGACCCCGCGCGCGACAGCCTGCGCATCGGCCTCTACCGCAGCGACACGGGCGACGCTCTCTCGCGCCTCGACGACGCCGGCAATCCCACCGGCGCTTGGGTGGATGTGGGTGTGGTGTTGGCTCCATAGAGGAATTGCGAATGAGCGAATCGGCGAATCAGCGGATTAACGAATTACGTTTTACGCTTTACGTTTTACTCGCCCTCCTTGCCGCCGCGCCACTGTGGGGTCCGGGGATGGTCAACACGCGGGGTGGGGGGGATAGTCCGTTCTTGCTCCAGCGCACGCTCGACATGGCGGAGAATCTGCGTCATGGCATTTTCCCGGCGCGCTGGATGATGCACGCGGCCTATGACCTGGGTTATCCGTTCTTCAACCACTACGCGGCGCTGCCCTATTACCTCTCCGGCGGATTGACGGCGCTCGGTCTCAGTCCCCTTGTGGCGATCCAGGCCACACAGACCTTCGGTTTCGTCCTCGCCGCATTGACGATGGCGCTGTGGGCCGAGCGCACATTCAAGAGCCGGGCGGCGGCGTTCGTTGCCGTGGCGGCGTACACCTTCGCGCCGTTTCACCTGGTCAACGTTTACGTGCGCGGCGATTCGCTCTCCGAATTCTACGCCTTCGTCTGGTATCCCCTCATCCTGTGGACGCTGGACCGCCTCGCCGAACGCCCCACGCGCGGGCGCATCGTCGCCGCCTCCCTGGCCTACGGCGCGCTGATTCTCACCCACAACACCTCTGCCCTCGTCTTCTCGCCCTTCGCGTTGTTGTACGCTGTGGTGCAAATGGCAAATGGCAAATGGCAAATGGACGAACCGGCGAATCGGCGAATGAGCGAGGTAGCTCCAAAATCCAAAATCCAAAATCTAAAATCCTTCATTGCCCCGTTCGTTCTGGGCTTTCTTCTCACCGCCTGGTTCTGGCTGCCGGCGATTGCCGAGACGAAATACGGGCAGATGGGGCCGGAATTCACGGCGGGATATTTCCACTACAGCAACCATTTTCGCGGTCTTGACCTGGTACAGCGGACGTTTGCCTTCGACTACGGCGTCGTCCCGCGCCCCGAAGATGCCGGGCCGTTTGCGATGGGCCTGGTGCAGGCGGCGCTGGCGGTGGTGGGTGTGGTTGTTCTGATGGCAAATGGCAAATGGCGAATGGCGAATCATGAATCACGAATTACGAATCACGAATCACGAATCCCTGATCCCCAATCCCGCCCCGTCTACTGTCTACCGATTACTGTCTATCTGCTCTTCTCCCTTGCCCTTGCCACGTTTATGATCACGCCGCTCTCCAAGCCGCTGTGGGATCACCTGCCGCTGTTGGAAATCACGCAGTTCCCGTGGCGGTTTCTTTCGGTGCAGGCGCTCTTCACGGCGCTGGTCACGGGGGCAATCGTCAATCTGCAAATCTTCAAGTCTCAAAATCTCAAAATCATTCTCACGGTGGGATTGTGCGGGCTGGTGATCGCGGCGGCGTTGCTGGATTTGCACCCTGAACGGCTGTTGATTGACGACGAAGATGTGACGTGGGATAACCTGGTGTTCTACGAGACCTTCACCGGCAACATCGGCACGACGATCCGCTACGAATATCTGCCGCGCGACGTATCCCCGCGCCTCTACATCTCCGAGGCCGCCGTGGACGGCGACCTGCGCCCGATTGTGGACGGCGGCGGCCTATTGCACTGGGAGCTTGTAGAACGCACACCCGTCAAACAGGTGTGGCGCGTGAGCGTGGAGGCGGGCGGCGCAACCATCGCCTTCCCCCTCAACTGGTGGCCCGGCTGGCAGGCCAGCGTTGGCGACACGCGCGCCGAAGCCTTCCCTGTAACCGGTTCTGGTCGTCTGGCCGTCTCTCTGCCTGCCGGTGACCATACCGTCACCCTGCGCCTGCGTAACACTCCCTTGCGAACGGTTGCCGAACTCGTGTCGGCATTGACAGTAGTCGGTCTTTTTGTTTGGGGGTTTGTCGGTCGAAAATCACAATTTTCCCGTCTACCGTTTACTGTCTATTGTCTATTGTTTACTTTTGTTCTCTCAATCGCACTTCCTGCTCTCCTGCATCATGCCTCCTTCCCCCCCGCGACCTTCTTTGACTTCAACCAGATGCCCTATCCGCACGCCGGGCCGGTGGAATTCGGCGCGGCGCGATTGGAGGGCATGACGCTCTCGGCGACGACGGTGCAGCCCGGCGAATCGCTGACCGTGCAGCACACCTGGACGGCGCCGGCGACCATCCCCCTGACCGGTACGCTGCGGCTGGTTTCTCCCGCGGAGCCGCGCCACGGCGTCCCCTACGCGCTCGCCGAGACGACGTTCACGTTGCCGTGCGATGGCGCTTGTGTGACAACGCTCATGATACCGGACGCTCTCTCGCGCGGGCTGTATCTGCTGGAAATTCGGCTGGGGGAGGCGGCGGTCTACGTCGGCGCGGTGCGCGTCCCACACGGGCCGGCGCGGCGGATGGATGCGCCGGCCCTGGCCGAGTTCCGCGATATGACCTTGCACGCCGTCGAACCGCTTCAGCCTGATTCCACCACGCTGCGGCTGAAGATGACGTGGTCCACGCCGGGAACGCCGCGCAATTGGAGCCTGTCGCTGCGGCTGTTGGATGCGTCGGGGCGGCAACTCGTCCAGCAGGATATTCAGCCGGGATACGGCTACCTGCCGACGACGCTGTGGCTCCCCGGCGAGGTCGTCACCGACTACCCGGTGTTGGCGTTGCCGGAGGGCCTCGCGCCTGGCGACTACACCCTGCGCGTCATCACGTACCTGCTGGCGACGATGGAAAGCGGCGGGCAGGCCGACATCCCAATCCGCCTGACGACGCCAACATTGTACGATTTACGGAATGCTTGTTGTGAGCAAACCCGCAAGGGTGCGACGATCCTCTGCCAGGCGGGCGGTATCGCGTTGCTCGGTACCGACCTGCCGGAGCAGCTTACAGGAGGAAATGCACTCGATTTCCACGCGGAATGGAACGCTGTCACTGTGCCGACTGCCAACCTGACGGCGCGTTGGGAAGTGCTGGACGCAAGCGGTAACGTTGTGGGCAGCACGGAAGGCTTGCTCGCGCCTGGTTCACGCACCTCCGAATGGCCCTGGCACACCTGGGTGCGCGCGCCGGTTCACGTTGATCTGCCGCCGAGCTTGTCGCCAGGGGTGTATGACGTGCGGCTGACGCTCCTGGATGAGACCACCATGCAGTCTGAATGTACGTTCCGCGAGCGGCTGACGGTGACGCCACGCCCGCGCGTGTTTGATGCGCCGGCAATTTCACACCCGTTGGCGGCTGACTTCGGCAGCGAAATCCGGTTGCTCGGCTACGATATGCAGCGTGAAGGAGATGTGGTAACATTACTCCTGTGGTGGCAGGCGGCGACATCGCCCGCGCGCGATTACAAACGCTTCGTTCATCTCTACGACCCGGCGACCGAGAACATCGTCGCGCAGGATGACGCGATGCCGCGCGCGTGGACATATCCGACAACGTGGTGGGCCGCAGGTGAGGTGGTCAGTGAGACGGTGACGCTGGACATAGGCGCCGTTCCGCCAGGCGACTACCGGCTGGGCGTCGGCTGGTACGATCCG
>JAIOAS010000125.1:7329-14900 GCA_019873725.1 Chloroflexota bacterium
TGAGGGCGGCTGGCTGAACGTCAACATCGTCCAGTACTTCACCCGCTACGTCGAGCAAGTGGTGCGCGCCCTGGGCGAGTTCACCAACCTGTGGTGTACGATCAACGAGCCAAACGTCTACGCCTACATGGGCTATATGTCGGGCGTGTTCCCGCCGGGCAAGCAGGACAGCCGGATGGCGTTTGCCGTGATCCGGGCAATGCTCCAGGCACACGCGGCGGCCTACCGGCGCATCCACCGCGTGCAAGAGAACGCGCAGGTGGGGCTGGCGCACAATCTGCGTTTCTTCGACCCCGCCCGTCCGCGCAATCTACTTGATCGGCTGGCAGCGTGGGTGCGGGATATGGGCTTCAACCAGACGACATTGAAGCCGGTGTGGAACGGCTGGTGGGTGCCGCCGACGGGCTTCGGCCCGGCGCTGACGCTGCGTCACACGCTCGACTGGATCGGCCTCAACTATTACACCCGCGATCTGGTGAAGTTCGATCGGGCGGCAAAGGCCGACTTTTTCGCACAGACGATGCACGATCCCAAAGCCGAGCCGCTGGATGGCAATTACGGTGAATTGTACCCGCAGGGGATGTACCGGGCGCTCAAACAGTTCGCACGGATGAACATTCCCATTTACGTGACCGAAAACGGCATCCCCGACGCGGATGACGACCAGCGCCCGCGCGCGTTGTTGCTGCACCTGCGCGAAGTGTGGCGCGCGTTGCAGGACAATGTCCCCGTGCAGGGCTACTACCACTGGACGTTGACCGACAACTTCGAGTGGGCGGAAGGCTGGACGCTGCCCTTCGGCCTGATCGAACTCGACCCGCAGACACAGGCCCGCACACCGCGTCCCAGCGCCGATTTGTACGGCGCCATCGCGCAAGGCAACGCCATCACCCCGGAACTGCTCGACGCCTACGCGCCCGAACTGCGCAAAGTGCTGCTGCCGGGGTAGTCCGTTTTTTACCACGAATCTGCACGAATCTACACTAATTTTTTCGATTCTTGAAAATTCTGTAGTAGTCAAGATGATCTTGCAATCACGAATCGAAGAATCGTACACGGATTTCACGGATTCTACGGATTTTTGTACTGGTCGACAAGATATTGTACACTTGGCCAAATTGGTTTTCACCGCTGAGCACGCCGAGGACGCAGAGAAATAGCGTAAAATCTCAGCGAACTCAGCGCACTCGGCGGTAAAATCTACCGTTTTTGTGTGTAGTATCATCCCGACCAATACAGATTCTACGGATTTTTAGGGAAAGAAATCCGTGTTTTCCGTGTTCATCCGTGTACCAAAATTGCAATATGCTTCTGCCCAGTACAGATTCGTGAAAATTCGTGCAGATTCGTGGTTAATTCTTTTCAAACTGATTACAGATTACCAGCCGCCAGTTACCAATTGCTGATTACCGAAAACAATGAAAACGATAGACCTGGATTACACATTACCTGAAGAACTCATCGCGCAGACGCCGGTGGAGCCGCGCGATAGCTCGCGGCTGCTGGTGCTGCACCGCGCCGATGGGCGATTGGAACATCGTATCTTCCGGGACATCGGTGAATACCTGCGTCCCGGCGATTTGCTTGTCGCCAACGAGAGTCGGGTGATTCCGGCGCGGCTGTTCGGCCACAAGGAACCCGGTGGCGGCAAAGTCGAAGTGCTGCTGTTGCGCAAGATAGCGGAGACGACGTGGCGCGCCCTGATAGGCGGGGCGCGGACGCACGTGGGAACAAAGGTGCGTTTTGAACCGCACACCGCGGTGGGCTGTGGCCGGTCTCCGGCCGTGCCACTGACGGCGGAAGTGCTCGAAGTGGGTGAGCGCGGCGAGCGCACGCTGGCCTTCTCCGAACCGGTGGAGGCGTATTTCGATGTGCTCGGCGAGATGCCGCTGCCGCCTTACATCCACGAACCGCTGCGCGACCCCGAACGCTACCAGACCGTTTACTCGCACACGTTGGGCAGCGCAGCAGCCCCCACTGCCGGGTTGCACTTCACGCCGGAGCTGCTGCTGGCGCTGCGTGACCAGGGTGTGGGCTTTGCCTTCGTCACGCTGCACGTCGGGCTGGATACCTTTCGCCCGATTACCGAGGACATCATTGAAGAGCACCGCATCCATACCGAATGGGCCAGCCTCAGCCTGCCCGTTGCCGAGCAGATCAACCGCACGAAGGTGATGGGCGGGCGCGTCATCGCCGTGGGGACAACGAGCGTGCGCGTGCTGGAGACGGCGGCCCGGCGCGGCCTGCTGCAAACGCCGGACGACGCTCCTGGCGGCGCGTGCCCCTGGCGTCCGCTCGCGCCGTTCGAGGGCTTCACCGACCTCTACATCACGCCCGGTTTTCGCTTTCGCGTCGTGGATGCGCTGATCACCAACTTCCACCTGCCCAAGAGCACGCTCCTGGCGCTGGTGATGGCCTTCGCCGGTGAAGAGAACATCCGCCGCGCCTACGCCGAGGCGATCGCGCAGCGCTACCGCTTTTTCTCGTTCGGGGATGCGACGTTAATGTTGTGAGTCTCTTCGCGCTGCCACGCCTCGATAAGCAGCAGCCCGATGCCAACCACGATGGCGACGTCCGCGAGGTTGAAAATGCCCGTGCGTACCTTGCCGATCCCGATGTTCAGAAAATCTACGACTGCGCCATTGTGAAACAGGCGGTCGATCAGATTGCTGAACCCGCCGCTCACGATCAGCGCCCCGGCGATGACGCCCCACACGCTGAGCGAGTGCATCTTCAAGGTAAAGATGAGCGTCCCCGCCAGCACCAGGCTGTTGAAGACGATGAAAATCCACACCCGCGCCGTCTCCGGCAAGCGCGCGCCGAGGCTGAGGAACGCCCCCACGTTCTCCGAATAGCGCAGCATCACCGTGCCGCCAAGCATGGAGATGGTCGGCACGTCCGCGAGATGCTGTTTGGCAATCGCTTTTGTTGCCTGGTCGCCAGTCACGCATACGCAGAGGATGATGAGGATCAACAGAATTTTGTGATTGGTTTTCATCGTTTTACCATGGCTCACTTTGTTGAACGTGGATTATAGAGTACCTCTGTATCTTGACAAGGGCAATCGGCCATTCCTGACCGTACATTCTACGACGAACGGAGCGGGAGGTTGTATCTCTCTCGCTTGGGAGTATCATAAGGCTGAAACTATTTCTATCAAATCTGCCCGACAGGGATTGTAGAGGTTACTATGCTAGACGAAGTGATGCGCTTGATCAAAGCACGCCGCACCATAGAGGCAATCAAGGTGTACCGTGAGCACACCGGATGCAGTCTGAAGGAAGCCAAAAACGCCATCGAAGCGTTGGGGCGCGGGGAGGCAGCCCCTTCTGCGCGGCCGCAATCGCGTTTTACGCCGCCCCACACCGGACAGCTTGAATCCCTGGTCTATGCCGGTCAAAAAGTCGAGGCGATCAGGCTTTACCGTGAGCAGGCGGGATGCAGTTTGCGCGAAGCCATAGAGGCCGTCGAAGCCTTCGAGCGCGGCGAAACGGCTTCACTGGCTTTCGTTCCACCTTCCCCTCCCGACGCCCAGGCGATCATTGCGCAGATTGAGGAATGGGTGCAGCGTGGCAATAAAATCAACGCTATCAAAGCGTATCGGGAATACACCGGTGTCGGTCTCAAAACCGCCAAAGACGTCATCGACGCTATCGGGCGCGGCGACGCCGACGGCTGGCAAGCGCAACTTGCCGACTTCGACCTCGAACGCGTCCGCCAACTGATCCGCGCGGGCCGCAAATCTACCGCTGTATCCTGCTATCAACAACAACTCGGCCTTGCCGTGGACGAGGCGCGGGCAATTGTGGACGCGCTGGAAGCCAAGATGGCCGGAGATGGCGATTTGTGAGCCATAAGGAAATTTTACCGTGCGCCTAGTATAATCACGTTCATCTAAACCCCACACAGCCAGGTCTATATCTGAGCGGGTATGGAAGAGGGGCGGCTGCACTAGCGAGCCAAAGACAACCACGCGCGTCGCCCCAAATGCTTGAGCGGGCGCGGGCGGAGACCAGCCCGAGCGATTCCCAATCATTTGTCCTATACTCCCTGTCATTTGTGTCTGTACAAGAGGATAAATCTTGTGTATACTAACACATGGGATACATCTTTGTTATAAAAATATGCTTGAGGAGGACAAAATGGATTACACGTACCTGGACATCGCCAAAATGATCGACCATTCTTTGTTGAATCCGACGATGAGTGTGGCAACGCTGGAACAGGGCATCCTGGTGGGGCTGGCCTATGATGTAGCGAGTATCTGCATTATGC
Organism: Chloroflexota bacterium; assembly: GCA_019873725.1. Taxonomy (GTDB): domain Bacteria; phylum Chloroflexota; class Anaerolineae; order B4-G1; family SLSP01; genus DSWT01. The sequence continues at coordinate 11,605 of JAIOAS010000125.1, forward strand.
CCTATTATCTCAAACGCTGCGCGCAACTGCTCCACGGTTCCACGATCAAAGCCAGTACGACCATTGGCTTTCCGCACGGCGGGCACACCACGGCGATCAAGGTGGCCGAAGCGGAACAGGCGCTGGCGGATGGTGGGCAGGAGCTGGATATGGTTGTCAACATCAGCAAGGTGCTCAGCGGCGATTGGGATTACGTGCGCGCCGAAATCAAAGCGGTGGTGGACGTGACCCATGCGGCTGGCCAGAAGGTTAAAGTCATCTTCGAGAACTGCTACCTTACCGATGAGCACAAAATCCGGCTGTGCCAAATCTGCGGCGAGGTGGGTGCGGACTGGGTGAAGACCTCGACCGGCTACGGCACCGGCGGCGCAACGCTCGACGACCTTAAGCTGATGCGCGCCCATTCGCCCGCGCACGTGCAGGTGAAGGCCGCGGGCGGAGTGCGGACCTTCGACCAACTGCTCGAAGTGCGCGCGCTCGGCGTCACCCGTGTGGGCGCATCGGCGACGGCGAAAATTCTGGACGAGTGCCGCGCGCGGCTGGGGCTGGAGCCGGTAGTGTTGTCCGAAAAAGCGCCGGAGATCAAAGGCTATTAGGCAGGCAACAACTATCCGACTAAAGACATTCCGATAAAGACTATCCGACTAAAGACACTCCGACTAAAGACTATCCGACTAAAGACTACCTGACTAAAGACTATCCGACTAAAAACTATCTGACGAGGAGACTAACCAATGAAACCCGCAAATCGTTTTGACATCGATGAACTCACACCCAAGTTTTTGGACCAGCCGGAGCACTTCAACGACTGGTACTTTACCGTGCATTTCGAGCACGCCGGGCAACCTTTGCTGGCCAAGTTTTCGATTACCGAAGGGAATTTGCTCGGTCAATCTGCACATTTCACCTTCTCGCAAGACCCGTTACGGCTTGAAGAAGAACCGGATGCAGTCGTTTTGCATCCGGCGACCAACGACATGATTCTGGCCGAAGATAATATGCCGCTCGAACACTCGTTGGAAGGCGATACCGTGCAGGTGACAATGGGCAGCCTGACGGCGTTTTGCCGCCCGGAGCAACAGCGCATCGTTTACAACAAAGCCGGCGTCCAGGCCGATTTAACCTTCACGCCGCGTGGTCCGATTCTGCACTGGCAGCATAAAGCCGGCGCAGTGTGCCAGGTGACAGATGTGACCCGTGTTTCCGGCTCGGAATCGCTCTCTGACGTGCGCGGCGAAATCACACTCAACGGGCAGACCATGCCGGTCGTTGGACGCGGCCTGTTCGAGCACGTCTGGTTCAGCGCCCTGAACTTCTTCGAGATCCGCCACATGAACTGGATTTACGCGCACTTCGACGAGTTCTATATGTACATCTGCCACTGCGAGTCGATTACCAGCGAAAGTCGTCCCTTCCATTTCGAGACCGGCGAGATGTACATGGTGATCAACGACGAGTTTATGCCCGCCCAAAGCCTTGAAGTCACGCCGGAAGCGTGGGTGTTCCTGAAGGAAGCGCGGCGCTTTATCCCGATTGAGAATTCCGTGGTGGTGCGCGCGGCGCAAGGGACGCTCAAGTTGAACGTGCGCCTGGCGCACTATCCCCTGATTCTGCGCCCCCCCACGCGCCTGGAAGGGCTGATGGTAGACAACGTCCCCGGTTGGCAGTCGCTCTTCTTCGATGGCCCGGTCACGCTTGAGGGCAGGTTCACGTACAAGGATGGGCGTGTTGTCCCGCTCAAGAATGGCGTGGGCATAAACGAAGTCATCAGGATGGGCGCGCTGTAGCGCGGGAGGCGACATGGTCACGCAAGAGGCTCTACTTGAGGCCCTGGAGAAAGCGCGCGCCCGCATGATCGCTGAGGACGGGACACCGGTGTTGCCCGGCTGGGATCGCAAGATTCAGTATTATTTCCCCGACGTGGAGCAATACTGGGCGATGGTGGTTGAGGACGGCCACCCCCTGCCGGTAACGCGCGAAGAACTGGATGATCCTGACATTCGTTTGACGATGTCGGCGGAGACGTTCATCGGGCTGATGAACAAAACGCTCAGCGGGTTAGTGGCGATGACGACCGGCAAAGTCAAAGTCAAGGCTTCGATGGCTGATATGCGCAAGATGCAGGTTTTTATGTGATCTTGTTATGAGTTGGTTATATGGAGCGTGAGCTTTTCGAATCCTGGGTGGCGGAGGCGCTGGATGCGTTCCCTGAAGCCTTTCGCAATCGGCTGGAGAACGTTGAGGTCGTCGTGGAAGACTGGCCCGACCGTGAGACACTGCGCTTGGCCGGGCAGCGCAATCCGGCGGGATTGCTCGGCTTCTATCACGGCGTCCCACAGACGCAGCGCACTCACCATTACGGGCTGGTGCTGCCGGATAAGATTTCCATCTATCGCCGTCCCATCGAACTGCACAGCCGCACCCCGCGCGAGATTCGTGAGACGATCCACCACGTCTTGCGTCACGAAATCGCCCATCATTTTGGGATTAGCGACGAGCGGTTGATGGATATGGGCGTGTATTGAGGTAAACCTTCGGCTTTAACGCGAAGGTCGCGCGCTATTAGCGCGCTATTATACTAACCGCACACTAAAATTGCCATTTTCATCAGCAGATTTAGCAGATTAAGCAGATTTTTGACCGATTTACAGCGCATAATCTGCTAAATCTGCTTAATCTGCTGACAGGAATAAGGAAATTTTACTGTGCGCCTAGTATAGCAAAAACGTCCAGTGTGTCGGTTGCCACTGGACGTTTTGATTGACCGCGTGATGACTTACGGCGTGACGTTGCCGTTGAGCGCGGTGAGGTCTTGTAGCGCCGGGATATAGTATTCTTCCAGATATTCCTTCACCATGCGCCGCGTTGAGAAGTGCGGGCCGACCGTGCGAATGGCTTCTTTCATCATCGTCACCCAGCCGCGCGGGACGTCATCGCGGTCACGTTTGTAGAACAGCGGAACGACTTGTTCTTCCAGTACCCGGTAGAGCGCATCGGCGTCGGCGTCATCTTGCAGATTGGGATCGTCATACTCTTGCCCGGCATCAATGGCCCAGCCATTGCGCCCGTTGTATGCCTCGGCCCACCAGCCATCGAGAATGCTCAGGTTCAGAACCCCGTTGAGCGCAGCTTTCATCCCGCTCGTGCCGCTTGCTTCCATTGGCTTGCGCGGGGTGTTTAGCCACACATCGACACCTTGTACCAGATAGCGGGCGACATGCATGTCATAATCCTCGACGAAGGCGATGCGTCCACCGAACTCCGGGTTGCGCGCGATGTTGTAGATTTGTTGCAGC
>JAIOAS010000126.1 GCA_019873725.1 Chloroflexota bacterium
GCGGCTCGACTTCTTTCAACAGCCGCGACAGCGGGAAGCCAAACCAGGGGATGACCATCGACCATGCTTCCACGCAACGCATGCGATAGATGCGCTCTTCCTGCTCAAACTTGCGCAGGTCATCGATGTCAAACGTCTTGGGCTTGTTGACCAGGCCACCGACAGCAACCTGCCACGGTGAGGTCGAGAAGCCCTGCGACACACGCGCAACCTGACTCGGGTTCAATGTAAATTCGTAGTAATTGGCGTACCCCAGCACGCTATCCAATGGCGTCAGCGCATTGCCTAACTCATCCACGCTGTCGCCGGACGGCGAAACAGCGGCAGACGTTGTCGCGGGAATAGACGGCGACGCCGGTTGCCGCTCGCACGCCGCCAGCAACGCGGTGTTCGCCACCAGCAGACCCGCCGCTAGCAAAAACTTTCGTCGTGACAGGTAGAGGTGTTCTGGCGTAATCTCAGAAGACTTGAGCGGAACCATAGGTATGCTGCTTTTCCAACCGTAAACGATAACCTCGCCACCTCAAAGGCTGAACCCATAAGCCGCCGCTCCGAACAAGGCGATTTTGGGATGCAGAATGATATACACGGGCATCTGCGCGAGTAAGTGCGAGAGCCGCCCCTTGTTGCGAAACGCCGCGCGGAAGGTATTGCTATCCAGCAACGCCCGAAGATGCACCGGAACGCCGCCGCCCAGATAGACCCCACCGGTCGCCAACACGCGCAGTGCCATATTGCCGGTCTCCGACCCCAAAATGGAAACGAAAATCTCCAGTGTCTTGCGGCACAACTCGCAAGGCCGTTCAATCTCTTGCGCCGCCTGGGCGATCACCGGAGTGGGGTCAGGTGCAGCCGCCAATTGCTCCGCCAGCCACGCCGGTTCTTCAGCGTAGCCGCTATCGCGGAGAAAAGCGTAAATGTTGGGGATGCCCAGCCCAGAGCAGACCCGCTCATAGCTCACACGGCCCAACTGCGCCTGCAGATAGCGCAGGAGATCGATTTCCAGCGCGTTCGTCGGCGCGAAGTCGCAGTGCCCGCCCTCAGAAGCGTGCGCGTGATAGCGCCTCCCGTCCCAGGTGAGATACCCCTCGCCCAGGCCGGTCCCCGGCGCGACAACAGCCACTGCCCCACCCGGCTGCGCTTGCCCGTGATGGATGGTGTAGAGATCATCCGGCTCCAAGAACGGCACGCCGCTCGCAATCGCCACCAGATCGTTCAACAGGGTAAAGGACGAAAAGCCCAGATCGACCGCCAGTTGTGCCTCGTCCAGGACCCAGGGCAAATTCGTGATCCGCGCCTGCCCATTGACCACCGGCCCGGCGACGCCGAAACACGCACGCTTGACCGGCAGTTCGGTGCGGCGCAGAAATTCCTTCACCAGATCGGCCAGTCCTTTGTAGGCCGCACTAGGGAAAGTCTCCAACAACAGCGGCGCGTGCAGTCCAGCCTCACGCGAATAAATCGCCACGTTGGTCTTCGTGCCGCCCACGTCCCCTGCCAGTAAGTATTCTTCCTGTAACGCCATCGCTCCACTATCCTCCTACACGAATTCACCCTATTTTACCACCCAAACCGCTCCAGCGCGAATAGGAATGTCGTCAAAATCACCGCCGCCGGGACAACCACCACCCACGCATTGACCTTGAGCAGTTCCGGCAGCGTCAGTGGGCCGAAATCGCCCTTACTGAGCACCGGTTTCTGCAACTTCGGGGAAAACGTCGCAAACAGCCACGACCCCAGAAGGATGCCCACCATCCCACCGATGAGCGCATCAAGCGATCCCTGCCCGATCGCACCGGAAATCGTGCCGGGACAGTAGCCGAGGACGGCGAATCCTACCCCGAAAATCAAACCGCCGACCACGGTCCGGCCCACCGAGCCGGATTTGGGGTGCAGCCGCGCCAGGCCCAGGCTGCGCAGCGCATGCACGCCGATCATCCCCGTGACGACGGCGGAGAGCATCACTTTGAGCATCGTGAAATCGGTCAGCAGCAATTGGCCGAGGATGACGTCGTAGTTGGTCACACCGCCTTTTTGCAGAAGGAAGCCAAACGCGATCCCCGCCAGCAGTCCGAGAACCAGTTGCAGCCGCCTGTTCGTATGGAGTTTCGTCAACATCGCCTACCTCCCTCACGCGCCGAATATGCGGAAAATGATGAACGCCGTCACGATCCCGCCGGCGAGGAAGCAGGCCACGGCGATCCAACTGCTCACCGCCAGTTGCAGCGTTCCGCTGATCCCGTGCCCGCTGGTGCAGCCGTCCGCCCAACGCGCGCCCGCGCCCATCAAAACGCCGCCGATCACCGCTACAAGCACACGCGGGAAATACGCCGAGCCGAAGGTCGCTGCCCACAGTGACGGCACCCACGTCAACCGAAACTGCCCTGACAGCAACGCCGAGACGAACGCGCCAATCACGATGCCGACCACGAGCATCACATCCCAGGTAAGTGCCGGAGCGTACTGCTTGAAATAGGGTTTTTCCAACGTCTTTTCGCCCCGGAACAGCCGCTCGATCATCCCGCTGAGCCGGGCGAAGGCCGTCGAACAGCCGATCGGTTTGTCGGACAGTACAAACGTCAACCAACTCAATATCCCAATGCCAATCCCCACAGCGTAGGGCGACCACTGTTGCATCCTGAGCCATTCCATGGTTGAACACCTCCCCACAATAATCTCATTTCGATCCCAACTGCCTTATTTTAGCATATAAACATCTTAAAAACAATAGTTTACCCCCGCTTTTCTCCGGACAGCCGTTTCACTTAATTGCCAGAACAGCTATAATAACGCTTGTTCCTTAAAAATCATTGCCACTGGAATTTGCATAGGAGGCCCGCCTGCCATGATGATATTTGGACGCACACAACCCTTAGCGCACTACCCCATCCTTGATTGTCTCCCCGTGCTTCAGCGTCTTGGTTTTGACGGCGTAGAACTCTGTATGGAGAACGATGACCTGTCTCCCGCCGTCGTCACACCGCGGTTTGCCGCCGAGGTGGGCGCCCGCGCGACGGCATTGTTTAGCGCACATTCGGTCGGTTATCACAAGGACTACATTTACGACGACGGCTTCTTCGAGCTAACTAAGCGCGCTATCGCGCTCACGCCGGATTTCGGCGCGGACATTCTGGTCTTCTCCGGGACGCACAAGCGGGCCGGCGACGCTGCCGAATGGCAACGGATGATCGAGCGCACCCGTGTTTTGGTGGACGTCGCCGCCGATTATGGCGTCACGCTCGCCCAGGAATTCGAGCCGGGATTCATCGTCGGCTCTACTGCGGATTTGCTCCGGCTGTTTGACGAAATTCCCTCGCCTTATCTCGCTGCTAACCTCGACGTGGGGCACGTCTTCCTCTGCGATCCCGACCCACTGGACGCCATCCGGCAGATCGGCGATAAAATCGTGCATGGGCACGTCGAGAATATGGCGCGCGGCGTCCACGATCACCTGCTGCCAACGGAAGGTGATATGGACCTCGGCGCATACATCAGGGCATTGGTCGAAGTGGGTTTCAGCGGTGGTCTGGCGCTCGACCTGTACAAGTACGACTACGAAGCTATTGCTCCCGGCGCCATCGCTTACCTGCGGCAATTTGTCGCGTAGTAGTTCTCGATCTACTGAGTCTTGCCGGTCGCCACTACGCTTTCTCGAAAGGAATGAAGTATGAGCGGAACACCGCCAGTCCGTGTTTTAGTTGTCGATGACAACGCCGAATTGCGCGCTACCATGCGCTCGATCCTCAATATGCTCGATTACACCATTGCGGGTGAAGCGGAGAATGGCACACAAGCCATTGCGCTGGCGCAACGAGTAAAGCCGGACATCATCGTAATGGATATCTCCATGCCCGGTATGGACGGCATCACCGCCGCGCGTAAAATCCAGGCTGCGCAGCCAACGCCGGTCATCCTGCTCACCGCCCTGGACACGCCCGACCTGGTCGAAAAGGCCCGCGATGCCGGCGTGGTCGCCTATCTGGTCAAGCCGCCTGACGCCAGCGAGCTACAACGCGCCATCACCATCACCCTCGCCCGGTCCAGAGAATCCGACGAACTGCGCCGTCTGAATGAGGAACTGCGCCGCCTCAACACGGAATTGAATCGCGTCAACGCCGAACTGGAAAAGCGTAATCGCCAGCTCCAACGGGCGCTGAAAACCATCAAAACCCTCAGCGGACTTGTCCCCATCTGCGCGTGGTGCGGCAGGAAAATCCAGGACGAAGACGGCCAATGGACCAGCATCGAGACCTACATCGAGAAACACTCCAACGCCGAATTTACCCACGGCATCTGCCCCGAATGTCTGGCGAAGTTCAAGGGAGAGTTGGGAAATGAGAAATGAGAAATGTGATTCTTCCCACTTTTTGCCTGCCACCGGTGAATGACTACCCACTACGCGACTGTTTGACTTTCGACATTGGACTTTCGACCCTAAACTTCAGCCCATCTCAAGGAGAACCACATGACTGCTTACTCCGCACAATTCAACGAGATTAACCAGACGTTGCAACAACACCTCAATCGGCATGCGCGGCAACTGGAGCGGATTCAGGCGCAGTTGGCTTTCGCCAACCGGTTGTGTTCGGCTTATCCAGATCAGGCGGCGGGATGGCAGCCGCTCATCCTCGAGGCCGGGCGCATCGTCCACGCCGGCTTGGACGCGCACCGCGACCTGGACGCCGTCATCGCGCAGGCCGAAGCCGTCCTATCCCCCATCGGCGAAGTCGCCAAGAGCTACACGCTGCTCTGTATCAGCCACGCGCATATCGACATGAACTGGATGTGGGGCTGGCCGGAGACGGTCGCCGTGGTCAACGACACGTTCGAGACGATGCTGGCGCTGCTGGACGAATTCCCCGGCTTCATCTTCACCCAGGATCAGGCGTCCACCTACGCCATCGCCGAGCAGTACAACCCGGCGTTGTTCGCGCGCATCCAGCAGCGCGTGCGCGAGGGCCGCTGGGAAGTCACCGCCAGCCAGTGGGTGGAAGGCGACAAGAACATGGCGAGCGGCGAGAGCCTCAGCCGCCACCTGCTCTACACGCGGCGTTACGTGCAGGAGAAGTTCGGCCTCGCGCCGGAAGACGTGCAGGTGGACTTCGAGCCGGACACGTTCGGCCACCCCGCCACGCTGCCTACGATCCTGGCGCGCGGCGGCGTAAAGTACTACTACCACTGTCGCGGCAGTCACGGCCCGCATCTCTATTGGTGGAGCGGCCCGGACGGCGCGCGGCTGCTGGCATTCAATGACATCCAGTGGTACATGCCCCTGGCCCCCAACCTCGTCGTCACACCCGTGGTGGCCGACCCGGTGGTGGAGTTCGCGCAGACGACCGGCCTCAAGCAGATGCCGATGCTCTACGGCGTCGGCGATCACGGCGGCGGCCCCACCCGCGCCGACCTGCGGCGGCTGATCGAAATGGATGCCTGGCCGGTCTTCCCCCGGTTCACCTTCTCCACGCTGCACGCCTTCTTCAGAACGGCGGAGGCGGCGTTGGCAGCGGGTACGGCGCGCGCCCCCGAAATCAGCGGCGAGCGCAACCGCGTCTTCACCGGCTGTTATACCTCGCAGGCGCGGCAGAAGTGGGCCAACCGGCGCGGTGAAAATCTGCTCTACACCGCCGAAGCCGCCGCCATCCTCGGCGCGAAGTTGGCGGACGTCCCCTACCCCCAGGCAAACCTCACCGCCGCCTGGCGCAACCTCCTCTTCGACCAGTTCCACGACATCCTGCCCGGCTCCGGCGTGCGCGACACGCGCCACTACACGCTGGGCCACGCGCAGGAGACGCAAGCCGCCGCCGGCCTGGCGACGACCAATGCCCTGCGCGCCCTCGCCGCCCGCGTGAACACCAATGCCCTGCGCCGCGAGTTTACGACGGATACGACACGAGCCTACAAAGATGAAACGGAGTCCGGCAGAGCGGGAGCGGGTGTGGGCAATGCCAGCGGGACCGGCGGTATGTCCGGTTTTGGGGCAGCGCACCTGAGCGACCGCGCGTTCCTCATCTTCAACCCGCTCCCCACCCCACGCACCGCAGTCGTCGAAGTCAAATTGTGGGACACGCAACTCGATCCGCAGCACCTCGTCGTCACAGGGCACGGCTTTGCGCCGCAGCGGGTGCAAGTGGTGGACCAGGGCCACTATTGGGCGCACGACTACCTCACCGTCGCCTTCCCGGTTCAACTTCCGGCGCTCGGCTACCGCGCCGTGTGCGTCTCCGACCGGGCGGCGGAATTCGGCCTGCTGCCTACAGAATCAGGCGATCCCTGGGCCGGACAGGGCGGCTCGTGGCGGATGATGGAACCGCCGGATTACATGCTGGAAAACGAATACCTCAAATGCACGCTCGATCCCGCATCGGGTGGGCTGGTGAGCCTGTACGACAAGCAGACAGGCCGCGAGTGGATCCCCACCGGCAAAACGGCAGGTGTGTTCCAGTACTGCCTGGAAGCCAACAACGGGATGACGGCCTGGGTGATCGGCGACTTCCTCAAGCAAGAAGACCTGCTAACCGGCGGGCGGCTCAAGCGCGTGCAGACCGGGCCTTACGTCAACACCTTCCGCTGGACGCGCACCATCGGCGAACGGGGGTGTGGGCAGACCCACCCATCGCGCGACACCACCCTTGAGCTGGACATCACCGTGCGGCAAGGCGTCCCCCGCGTCGAGTTCCGGCTGCGGGTGGACTGGCGCGAGATCGGCGATGCGGCGCTCGGCATCCCGCACCTCCGCGTGCGCTTCCCGCTGGCGGTTGACGGGGCGCAACCGCGTTACGAAATCCCCTTCGGCAGCCTCGTCCGTGATCTCACGCACGGTGAGGAAGTCGTCGCCCAACGCTGGGCCGACATCGCCGAGGCCGACGGGCAAGGCGTGGCGCTGGTCAACACCTCCAAGTACGGCCACAGCTTCGACCAGGGCACGCTCGCGCTCACGCTCCTGCGCGCCAGCATTGATCCCGACCCATTGCCCGACCTGGGCGAGCACATCATCGAATACGCGCTCGTCCCGCACGGCGCGGGCTGGACGGTGGGCGAGAGCATGCAGGCCGGCGAGGCGCTGAACCTGCCGCCGGTCATCGCCAGTTGCAGCTTCCAGGATGGCGAGTTGCCGCCCGCGCTGAGCCTCGTCGCCGTGGAACCGGCGAACGTGCGGTTGGCGGCGTTGAAGCAGGCCGAAAATGGCGATGGCCTGATCGTGCGTCTCGTCGAGGTGGATGGCGTGGCGACGGCGGCGCGGATCGCGTTCGCCCCCGAACTGCTGCCGGAGGGCGTGCAGGCCGTCGAAGTGGATACGATGGAGCGGCCGGTGGCGGCGAATACGGCGCAGATTGAGGGAAATATCATTGCTGTGAATCTCCCAGCGTTTGGGATTAAAACGGTGCGTGTGGGGCAAAATCCAAGTTGAACTCACTCCTATGTTATGATAAGATTGAGACAGAATCCATAAAAGGGGTAGAGATTATCACTGTGTGCACAATAGAAGAGAAAATACGTCGCCTGGCTGCAACTTATGTAGTGCAACTCGAGGAGAGAATCACGCAAAGAGTCGAGGAGATGGAGAATGACGACAAATCCCATTTCCTCGTCTACCGTGTTTTGGGCATTACAGATACAGAGGGGCGTCTCATCGATATATATCAAAACAAAGGGCGGTTTCTCTACAGGTACGCCGGAGCCTTTCTCGAAGAGGCAGTAAAATTGTGTTTCCAGGATAAATTTCCGGCTGCTGACGCGATCAGGATTCCCAATGCTTTTGGACGCTTACCTAAGACGTTTGAGATTGATTGTCTGATAGACCGAGATGCCATTGAGATCAAATGGCGTGACGCTACCACTGATGGCGATCATATCACGAAAGAACACACGCGCATCAAGGCAATTGCGGAGGCCGGTTACACCCCAGTCCGAGTCATGTTTTACTACCCTAACCGTGCGCAAGCGGTGCGAATCCAACAAACACTCGAAACCCTTTATACAGGCATCGGCGGGAAATACTACTACGGTGACAAAGCATGGGAATACGTAAAGCAGCAAACAAGCATTGATTTGAAGGCCATTCTAGAAAAACTAGCCGAGGAAAATACGCGTAAGCTATGAAAGCCCAAATCCACAAAGGCGATTGTCTGGAGATTCTCCGCAGGTGTGATGACGAAAGCGTTAACCTGATCTACCTCGATCCACCTTTCTTCACCCAAAAAACCCATACGCTCAGCACACGAGACCGCACACGCGAATTCTCTTTCGCGGATGTGTGGTCATCGCATTCGGAGTATGCCAGCTTCATCCATGCGCGGCTCGAGCAGATGTGGCGCGTGTTGGCCTCTACTGGTGCGCTCTTCTTTCACTGTGATCGCAACGCCTCGCACATCATCCGTGCTTTACTTGATGATGTGTTTGGGCCTGATATGTTCAGAGCCGAAATCATCTGGCATTACCGGCGTTGGTCAAACGCGCAACAAGGCTTGCTCCCCGCACACCAAACGATCTACTACTATACAAAATCGGATACATACACTTTTAATACCCTCTACCAGGATTACTCCGCTGCCACCAACGTTGACCAAATCTTGCAGAGAAGAAAGCGCGACAAGACAGGCAAAGCAGTCTATGAGACAAATGCAGAGGGTCGGATCGTTCCCAATGGCGGCAAGAAAGGCGTTCCGTTATCCGACGTTTGGGACATTCCCTATCTCAACCCCAAAGCCAAAGAACGCACCGGCTACCCTACACAAAAGCCGCTCTTGCTGCTGGAACGGATCATCAAAATTGCCAGCAATGAAGGTGATACCGTTTTGGACCCCTTCTGCGGGAGCGGAACGACGCTGGTGGCTGCCATATCGCTCAACCGGCAGGCGATTGGCATTGACATTTCCGACGATGCACTCGACATCACCCGCCAACGCTTGGCGCAACCGGTGAGAACCGAGTCCAGACTGCTTCAACAGGGGCGGGAGACCTATAAGAACGCCGACGAAGAGGCATTAGCTTTACTACGCGGCCTGGAATACGCACCGGTGCAACGCAATAGCGGCATCGACGCCGTGCTGAAGGATGACATAAAAGGCAAACCTATCCTGGTACGTGTGCAACGCCCTGACGAAACAATCCTGGAGGCAGCCAATCGTCTATATGCAGCCTCGCGGGATAAAAGCGCCGCAGCAATGTTCGTGATTGCCACACAACGTGGTGGTTACTTCGAGTTTGAAAATCAATTCCCTCCCAATGTTACTATTGTCGAGGCGCCGGCCCTGGCCATTGCGGATAATCTATCGCGTTTCAGGCTCGGTATGTCTGGATGAACTTGTATCAAGTGCGGTAACCACCACCGGCAAGATTTCACTAGATTGTGTTACAATACACCCCGCGCGGATGTCAGTCGTCCGCGCGGGGTCATTTTATTCAAGAGGTCTCATTCTCATGCAAGAACATCACGTGCGACGGAATCTGCTCGCGCTCGTGGGCGATTTCGTCTTTTTTTCAATCGGCTTTGCTTTTTACGATCCGGTGGTCATCGTGCCGGCGTTCGTCAAGGAGTTCACCGGTTCGTCGCTGCTCATCGGCGCGCTCTCGGCGTTGCGGATTCTGATGATCACTGTGCCGCAGATTTGGGCCGCCAGTTTCCTGGTCGCGCAGCCGCGCAAGAAGCCCCTGCTGGTGTGGTCCACGTTCGGCGGGCGATTTCCCATTCTCTTCCTGGCGCTCGCCACGCTGCTGTGGACGCGCAACCACGTCTGGCTGACGATGGCGGTACTCACGCTATCCGTCGCCATCTTCTACACCTCCGAAGCCCTGAACAGCGTCTCCTGGCCCGCGCTCGTGGGCAAAGTCGTCCCCGACAAGATTCGCGGGCGCTTCTTTGGCGCCGGGCAGCTTTTCTCCAGCCTGGGGGCCGCCATTGCCGGGATTGTCGTCAGCCGCATCCTCGCCAAGGATGGCGCGGCGCTGCCGGAACGCTGGGCGCTGCTCTTCGGCATCGGCTTTGTGGGACTGATGATCTCGCTGGTCACGATGTTCTTCATCCGCGAGGAGGCCGAGGACAAAACACCCGGCAAAACCGACATCCGCCACGGGCTGCGGATGATGCTGCACTACCTGCGCACGGATGCGTCGCTGCGCCGGGCCGTCATCACCCAAATTGTGCTGTGGACAGCAGGCGCGGCATCCCCGTTCTTTATCGTGCGTGCGCGCGAGTCCTTTGTGGGCAACGACGCCATTATCGGCGCGCTGTTGACCACACAGAGCATCGGTGGAGTGGCGGCGGCGCTGATCTGCGGCCAGCTCGTTGACCGGGTAGGCAGTTGGGCCGCCATCCGCCTGGGCGCTATCACGCAGACCGTTTCGCTGCTGGCGGTCATCCTGGCGGGTGTGCTCGGCGCGCCAACGGTCTTCTACTTCACCGCCTTCTTCCTGATGGGCTTCGTCGCCGCGAGTCTATGGTGGAGTTTCAGCGCCTATCTGCTGGACATTGCCGACAACGAACAGCGCCCGATCTACCTGGCGACGAGTGGCATCCTCAGCAGTGTCACCATCCTCAACCCGCTCATCGTCGGCGCGCTGTTCGAGACGCTGCCGCCGGAGACGGTGTTCGTCCTGATGGCGGCGCTCAGTATGGGTGGCATCGCGCTGGCCTGGCGGTTGCGGAAGGGAAGCAGGATCAGCGAATAGCGAATAACGAATGGCGAATAGCAAATGGCGAATGGCGAATGGCGAATAACGAATGGCGAATAGCGAATGGCGAATAGCGAATGGCTAATAACGAATGGCGAATGAGCATTGACCATCTGACCACCAGACTACCAGACTACCAGACTACCCGACCTCCGACTACCCGACTATCCGACTACCCGACTACCCGACCATCCGACTACCCGACTACCCGACTACCAGACTTTCAACTAAGGAGCAAGCATTGTCATCACCAGCATTGACGAAAACGGTAGCACATCTCAACTCTCGGCGCGGGCTGCTCATGCTGTATATGGCGGCGGTCGTGTTTTATTGGGCCGCGATGTATTTCTACGTCCCCACCCTGTCGTCCTACATCAAAACGAAAACGAACGATCTGGCTCTGGTCGGCATTGTCATGGCACAGTACGGTCTTTGGCAAGCGGTCGCCCGCTTTCCGTTGGGGATCGCGGCAGATTGGATGGGGCGGCGCAAGCCGTTCATCCTCGCGGGGTTCGCGCTTGCCGGGCTGGGCGCGCTGTGGATGGGGCTGACAAACTCGGTCAGCGGGCTGCTCGTGGGGCGTGCGCTCACCGGCTTCGCGGCGAGCGTGTGGGTGCTGCTGGTCGTCGCCGTCAACAGCCAGTTCCCGCCGGAGGATGCGGTGCGCATCTCGGCGTTGGTCTCCGGCGTCAACTCCCTCGCGCGGATGCTCGCCACGAGCGTCACCGGCAGGCTGAACGAATGGGGCGACTACCCACTTGCCTTCTTCGTGGCGGCGGGGACGGCGGCGCTGGCGATGCTGGCGATGGCGGGCATTCGAGAACCGGCACGCCCGCCGAAAGCACCGTCGCTCGGCGGTCTGGGGAAGCTCATCACCCGGCGAGATGTGCTCGTGCCGTCGCTGCTGTGTGCGGTGTCGCAATTCGCCATCTGGGCTGCGCCGTTCACCTTCGCGCCAATCCTGGCGAAGAACCTGGGGGCCTCGGATGACATATTAAGTTTGCTGACCAGTCTCAATATCGCTATGGTGATGGTCGGCAGCTTTGCCACCTCCGCGGTCGCCAAACGGGTGAGTTCGCAATGGATCGTCGTTTTCACTTTTGCCGTCATCGCGCTGTCGATGGGGATGCTGACCTTTGCCCACGCGCTGCCGCTGGTTTTCATCGCGCAAATCTGCTTTGGGCTGGCCTCGGGGATCGGCTACTCGGTGCTGATGGGACTGAGCATCCGCGACGTGGACGAGACGCAGCGCGCCACGGCGATGGGGCTGTTCCAGGCCGTGTATGCTACCGGCATGTTCGCCGGGCCGTGGCTCAGCGGCATCCTGGCGAACGCCATAGGCATCCAACCGATGTTTGGCGTGGTAGGCATCGCCTGTTTGGGAGCAGGATTGTTGGGTGTACAGCAACTCGCCAAAGATTGAAACACACCTGATAAAATTTGTGTACCGGTGTATACTAATGTGTAGATGAAAGTCCCTATAGAAAAGCAGACGGGCAATACGGTAAGGAGGTGCTGACGTGGACAGGAGCCTATTTTCCCAAAAAGACTGGAAGCGCGACAGCCTGATGGTTCTAGGATGGCTGCTCGTGGTGGGAGTAGCGGTTGCCATGGTCTGGTACAGCTTTCGGAATGAACCGGCCGCCTCCCCATCTGCTGATAAACCGGGTGCCAGGGTGACACCGCAGCCACAACTGACGGCTTCTCCTACCTACGTCCTCCTGCCCACCGCGACCCTTACGCCTACCCCCCAGGCACTGCCCTCTCCCACACCCGAACCGACAGCCATCCCGCCCTCCCCCACACCGACGCCGTACATCATCGCCGGTGCGGATGGCGTGAATGTACGCACCGGACCGGGCACAAATCACGAGCAAATTGGCTACATTGATCCCAATGGACAGGCGGATTTCGTGGGCGTCGAGGGGGACTGGGTGCAGATTCGCTACAATGGTCAAATCGCCTACGTCTACGGCCCGCTGGTCACCATCGTCCAGGCGCAGGAAGCTGAAACACCCGCGGCCCCTACAACGCCATAGCCGACCGGTGAGAACGTCGCGTGGCAGGATTCGGTAACAAAACAGACCGACAATCGTGTTCATCCTGTCAAAAAACGGACCGGCCTGAACAATTACACAAACCTTATATCTTGCTTAACAGGAGTGATTCATGACAAACAACACGCTCGCATACAGCACGCCGGAAGCGCAGGGGATTGCTTCATCAGCCATCCTCGCATTCGTCGAGGCTGCGGACAGGGATATCGACAGCTTGCACAGCTTGATGCTGCTGCGTCACGGGGCCGTCGTTGCGCAGGGGTGGTGGTCGCCCTACGCGCCGGAAGTCCCGCACGTGCTCTTCTCGCTGAGCAAGAGCTTCACGTCCACGGCCGTCGGATTAGCGGTGGCCGATGGCCTCCTTTCGGTGGATGATCCGGTGCTGTCGTTCTTCCCCGAAGATGCGCCGAAGAAAGTGAGCCGCA
The DNA here is from genome assembly GCA_019873725.1 of Chloroflexota bacterium. Classification (GTDB taxonomy): domain Bacteria; phylum Chloroflexota; class Anaerolineae; order B4-G1; family SLSP01; genus DSWT01. Next base: position 13,154 of record JAIOAS010000126.1, read on the forward strand.
ACCTGGCCGCGATGCGCGTCCGCCATCTGTTATCGATGTCCACTGGACACGCGCAGGACACAACGGAGTTCCTGTTCCGGCGGCGAGATGGCAACTGGGTCAAGGCGTTCCTGGCGCAACCCGTGAGGTACAAGCCGGGCACGCACTTCCTCTACAACACCGGCGCAAGCTACATCCTCTCCGCCATCGTGCAAAAGCTGACCGGCAGGACGATCCTGGACTACCTCGGCGAGCGCATCTTCGCGCCGTTGGGCATCGAGGGCGCGACGTGGGGGACGTGCCCGCGGGGTATCAACCTCGGCGGCTTCGGGCTGAATGTGAAGACAGAGGATATCGCCAAATTCGGGCAGTTGTACCTGCAAAAGGGGCGCTGGAACGGGAAGCAGTTGCTCCCCGAAGCGTGGGTCGCAGAGGCCACCCGGTCGCAGATTGACAATGCGCCCAATCCCAATCCCGACTGGGCGCAGGGGTATGGCTACCAGTTCTGGCGCTGCCAGCCGCAGAACGTCTATCGCGGCGATGGGGCGTTCGGGCAATACTGCATCGTCATGCCCGATCAGGATGCCGTGGTCGCCATCACCAGCGGGGTGAGCGACATGCAGGCCGTGATGACGCTCGTCTGGACGCAGTTGCTGCCGGCGATGCAGCCCAATCCACTGCCGGATGATCCTGGAGCCCAAGAAACCCTGAAGCGCAAACTCGCATCCCTGACGATGAAAGTGCAACCGGGGCAACCCACAGCGCCGCTCGCGGCAAAGGTCTCCGGGAAACGCTTCGTCTTCGAGAAGAACGGCCAGCGGATCAAAAGCATCAAACTCGATTTCGCCGGGGATGCCAGCACACTCACCATCCGCGACGCGCGGGGGACGCACAAGATCGCGTGCGGTCACGGCGCGTGGATCACAGGGATGACGGCGTTCGACGACAACGCCCCACGGCGCGTCGCCGCCAGCGCGGCGTGGACCGACGAGAAGACGTACACGATCAAGCTTTGCTTCTACGAGACACCGTTCTGCCCCACCATCACCTGCACGTTCGATGGAGACCAGCTCACGTACCAGTTCACAGCGAATGTGAGTTTCGGACCGGTAGAACGCCCGCCACTGATCGGCAAGCAGGCATAAACGACCGGCGTAGTCCCATTCTAGTTATGCTTGCAGGGATCGCCAGATCCAGGCGTAGCGCGAAAAAACCGCGCATCTGCCGATCCACTCCGAGCCCGGCTAGAAATTTCTGCTATCACTCATCGCCGATACAGCCATGAAGATTCGAGGTGCATTTAAGGACAACTATGACAACCTCCATCCGGGATAGACTCAAAGCAGCGACCTCTATGTGGAGCACGTATGTGCTCGTGTTGGCGTTCACCGTGTTCTCGATCAGCCTGGGGCAGGGATTGCTGAACGCGGCGAGCACCAACTTCTTCGTCAACGATCTCGGCTTGAGCGGCAAGCAAGTCTTGTGGATGGCGGGCATCCGCGAGATTCCGGGACTGATCCTGGTGTTCATCGCTGCGCTCATCACCCGCATCCCTTTGTCGCGCCGCGCGGCCTATTCGCTGCTGTTGATGGGCGTGGGCTACTGTCTGCACGCGGCAGTGCACTCGTATGTCGCGTTGTTGGCGATGGCCGTACTCGCCAGTCTCGGCTTCCACAACTGGCTGCCACTGCAAAGCACATTGGGCTTCGCGCTGACCGAGA
>JAIOAS010000127.1 GCA_019873725.1 Chloroflexota bacterium
CTCCTCGATGTGACCGGTACCGTTGGCGTTGGGGCACACCGCCCCACCTGCCGCGACGCACGTCCAGGTGATGTTGCTGACGCTAGACGGGAAGGTGTCGGAGATGACCGCACCGGGCGCCGGGCGCGGGCCGAGGTTGCGGGCGACGAGGGTGAACTCCAGCCCACTGAGCGTGCCGCGTACCGTTTGCGCGACCGCCACATCGGCGACCGGCGACACGGTCACGGTGACCTGCGCGGTATCTTCGTACATACCATCGCTGACTGTGTAGGTGAAGGTGTCCTGGCCCAGGTATCCCGTCGTCGGTGTGTAGACGATGGTGGCCCCGTCCGTTGTGGCGACGCCGTGCGCTGGTGCGCCGACGGCCACGATGGTCAGATCGTCATCGTTGGGGTCGTTGTCGTTCGCCAACACATCCAGCGTGCTGGAGGTCTGCGCGGGCACGCTCTCTGGTACGGCAAAGCTGTCATCTTCGGCGACCGGCGGCAGGTTGGTGGTGTCGATGGTGACGGTGACAGGGGTGGGATCGCTCTCGTTGCCGGCCGTGTCGGTCTGGGTGACCTCGAAGGTCTGCTTGCCTTCCGGCAGAGACGTAGAGGGCGTGCAGGACCAACTGCCGTCGCCGGCGACGGTGGTGGTGCAGATGACGTTGCCGCCCGCGTCGTAGACCTTGATCGTAGCGCCCGGCTCACCGGCGCCCGCGAAGGTGGGCGTGGTGTCGTTGGTGACCGTGCCACTGATGGGTGCGGTGACGGTGGGCGGCGCGGGGGCGGTGGTGTCGATGGTGATGGTGACTTCGACGGGGGCGCTCTCGTTGCCGGCCGCGTCGGTCTGGGTCACTCTAAAGGTCTGCTCGCCCTCGGCCAGCGGCGTGGACGGTGTGCAGGACCAATTGCCGTCGCCGGCGACGGTGGTGGTGCAGATGACGTTGCCGCCTGCGTCGTAGACCTTGATCTGGCTGCCCGGCTCACCGGTGCCCGCGAAGGTGGGGGTGTTGTCGTTGGTGAGCGTGCCACTGATGGGTGCGGTGACGGTGGGCGGCGCGGGGGCGGTGGTGTCGACAGTGATGGTGACTTCGACGGGGGCGCTCTCATTGCCGGCCGCGTCGGTCTGGGTCACCTCGAAGGTCTGCTCGCCCTCGGCCAGTGGCGTGGACGGTGTGCAGGACCAAGAGCCATCCCCGGCGACGGTGGTGGTGCAGATGACGTTGCCGCCTGCGTCGTAGACCTTGATCTGGCTGCCCGGCTCACCGGTACCTGCGAAGGTGGGGGTGTTGTCATTGGTGGCCGTGCCACTGATGGGTGCGGTGATGGTAACCGGTGCAGGGGCGACGGTGTCGATGGTGACAGTGACTTCGACGGGGCTGCTCTCGTTGCCGGCCGCGTCGGTCTGGGTCACCTCGAAGGTCTGCTCGCCCTCGGCCAGTGGGACAGTTGGCGTGCATGACCACGACCCATCCGGGTTGACGGTGGTGGTGCAAACGACGTTGCCTTCTTCGTCGTAGATGGTGATGTCGGCGCCCGGCTCACCGGTGCCCACGAAGGTGGGCGTGTTGTCATTGGTGACCGTGCCGCTGATAGGCGCGGTGACGGTAACCGGTGCAGGGGCGGTTGTGTCGACACCCAGGCCGCCAAAGTTGTTGTCATCGTCGTCGATGACGTCGGCGATGCCGTCGTCGTCGGCGTCGGTGGGATCATCGATGTCGCTGTCGTTATCGGCGTCCAGGTCGCCGTTGCCGGCTTCGTCGATGTCGTCGGTGCCGTCGCCGTCGCTATCGGGATCGACGTAGTCGGGGTCGCCATCGTTGTCGGTGTCCTGCGGGCCGGCGTCGCTGTCCTCGCCGAACACGGCGTCGTTGTCGTCGGCGCTATCGACGATGCCGTCGCCGTCGGCGTCTGGCCCGTCGGCTACGCCGTCGTTGTCGGCGTCGATCGCGCCGCTGCCACCCTCGACCAGGTCGGAGACGGAGTCGTTGTCACTGTCGAGGTCGATGTAGTCTTCCTGACCGTCGCCGTCGGTGTCGGGCGGGGTGGTGAGTTCGCCCTGGGTGCCGTTGTGCATGCCGTCGCCATCGGCGTCGGTGCCGCCAGCTTCGTGGACGTCGTTGATGCCGTCGTTGTCGCTATCCAGGTCGTGGTGATCGGGGATGCCGTCGCCATCGGTATCTCCGCTGGCGGGGGCATTCGCGATTTCGACACTGTCGGGGATGCCGTCGTTGTCGTCGTCAATGTCCAGGCTGTCGATGATGCCATCGCCATCGGTGTCACCCAGGCCGCCAAAGTTGTTGTCATCGTCGTCGATGACGTCGGCGATGCCGTCGTTGTCGTTGTCGGTGTCATCGTCGACGTCGCCATCGTTATCGGCGTCCAGGTCGCCGTTGCCGGCTTCGTCGATGTCGTCGGTGCCGTCGCCGTCGCTATCGGGATCGACGTAGTCGGGATCGCCATCGTTGTCGGTGTCCTGCGGGCCGGCGTCGTTGTCCTCGCCGAACACGGCGTCGTTGTCGTCGGCGCTATCGACGATGCCATCGCCGTCGGCGTCTGGCCCATCGGCTACGCCGTCATGATTGCGATCGATTGCGCCGCTGCCACCCTCAACGAGGTCGGAGATGGAGTCGTTGTCGCTGTCGAGGTCGATGTAGTCTTCCTGGCCATCGCCGTCGGTGTCGGGCGGGGTGGTGAGTTCGCCTTGTGTGCTGTCGTGCATGCCGTCGCCATCGGCGTCGGTGCCACCGGCCTCGTGAACGTCGTTGATGCCGTCGTTGTCACTGTCGAGATCCAGGTGGTCGGGAATGCCATCGCCATCGGTGTCGCCGCCGTTGGCGGGGGCGTTGGCGATCTCGACGCTGTCGGGGATGCCGTCGTTGTCGTCGTCAATGTCTTGGGCATCGGGTGTGCCGTCGCCATCGGAATCGATATCACCCAGGCCGCCGAAGTTGTTGTCATCCTCATCGACGATATCAGCGATGCCGTCGCCGTCAGTATCGGTGGGATCATCGATGTCACCGTCGTTGTCCCCATCCAATCCGCTGTTGCCGCCGGGTTCATCGATGTCGTCGGTGCCGTCGCCGTCGCTGTCGAGGTCGACGTAGTCGGGGGTGCCATCGGTGTCGGTGTCCTGCGGACCGGCGTCGTTGTCCTCGCCGAACACGGCGTCGTTGTCGTCGGCGCTATCGACGATGCCATCGCCGTCGGCGTCCGGCCCGTCGGCCACGCCGTCGTTGTCGGCGTCGGTCGCGCCGCTGCCGCCCTCGACGAGGTCGGAAATCGCGTCGTTGTCGCTATCGAGGTCGACGTAGTCAGGTTGGCCGTCGCCGTCGGTGTCGGGCGGGGTGGTGAGTTCGCCCTGCGCGCCGTCGTGCATGCCATTGCCATCGGCATCGGTGCCGCCGGCCTCGTGGACATCGTTGATGCCGTCGTTGTCGCTGTCCAGGTCACGATGATCGGGAATGCCGTCGCCGTCGGTATCGCCGTTGGCGGGCGCGTTGGCGATTTCGACGCTGTCGGGGATACCGTCGTTGTCGTCGTCAACGTCCTGGGCGTCGGGAATGCCATCGCCGTCGGTATCACGATCGGCTAGACCCCCGAAGTTGGCATCATCGTCGTCGATAACGTCAGCGATGCCGTCGTTGTCGGCGTCGGTGGCATCGTCAATGTCGCCGTCGTTATCGGCGTCCAGATCGCCGTTGCCGGCTTCGTCGATGTCATTGGCGCCGTCGCCGTCGCTGTCGGGATCGATGTAGTCGGGGTCGCCATCGCTGTCAGAATCTTGCGGGCCGGCATCGCTATCCTCGCCGAAGAGAGCGTCGTTGTCGTCGGCGCTATCGACGATGCCGTCGCCGTCGGCGTCAGGGCCGTCGGCCACGCCGTCGTTGTCGAGATCCGTTGCGCCGCTGCCGCTTTCGACGAGGTCGGAGACGGAGTCGTTGTCGCTGTCGAGGTCGACGTAGTCGGGCTGACCATCGCCATCGGTGTCGGGTGGGGTGGTGAGTCCGCCCTGCGTGCCGTCGTGCATCCCGTCGCCGTCGGCGTCGGTGCCGCCCGCCTCGTGGACGTCGTTGATGCTGTCGTTGTCGCTGTCCAGATCGAGATGGTCGGGGATGCCGTCGCCATCGGTGTCGCCGCTCACTGGCGCGTTGGCGATTTCGACGCTGTCGGGGATGCCGTCGTTGTCGTCGTCGATGTCTGTATCGTCGGGGATGCCGTCACCGTCGGTGTCAAGAGCGGTTGCAACTGCCCGGACAGCGGCGGTGTCGCTGGCCGCTGAGCCGCCGGCAGTGGGCGTCGCCGTCAGGGTGAAGTTGCCGATTGTGCCATCGGCTGTACCTGCTGGCGGGCTAACCCGCACGACGACGCTGATTGCGCCGTTCGCGGGCACGGTGGCCGGGTTGGTGTGCGAGGTGATGGTGGGATTCCAGGTGGGCTGGTCGCCGCTGACCGAGAGGTTCACTTGCACATCCGTGCCGCTGGGATTGGAGACCTGGTAGGTCACGTCACAGGATGTGCCGACGTTGCAGTCGGTGCTGATGGGCGCGATGACGTAGACCGAGCCGGACGTGCCGCTGGTGAAGCGCTCGAACGCGACGATGGTCCAGGTCGCGCCGGGTGCCAGTGAGCTGTTGCGCCATTCCAGGGCGTAGCCGTTGTCGGTGCCGACGTTGGGATCGACCGTGTTGGTCAGCGCGCCAGCATTGGCGTGGCTTTCAGCGATACTGTAGTCAATGCTGTCATACGCGAAGGGGGTGGTGATGCCTTGCAAGTACATGCGCTGCAGGACGCCGCTAACGTCCTTCTGCACACCAACGGTGGTGTTGACGGCATCCCACCAACCAGCGCCATTGTCGCCGCCCGACAGGTAGGTGTCTTCACCGTGGAAGAAACGCAGGTCATTGATGGCCGCGCCGCTGACATTGGTGATGTTCCATTCCAGGCGGTAGTAGGAGTTGCCGTCGACGTAGGTCGTTTTCTGGGTGATCTGGAAGTTGGAGCCGGCGTTCCACACGGTGGTGATGGTGTTGCCGGTGGTGGAGTTGCTGACCAGAGTGGGGAGGGTTCCGTTCATCACCCAGGTGCTTTCTCTGGCCAGGGAATAGGCGCTGCCGTTATAGTACAGGCGCGAGCCTTTGGCGTTTGGCCCGTAGATTTGCGTCTGCCAACCGCCGGAGATGTAGCGCCACACGTTCATTGTGCCGGTATCTCTGACGAGAATCCGCAGGTTCCCGTCAACGGTGCTGCCTGTAAGGTACTGATCGGCGGCCGGCGCAGCCGATGCTGCCTGTGGGGAGGCAAAGGATACCATCCCCAATACCATCGCGATTAACGTGATGGCCGATAACAACCGATGCCCAATGGGCTTGCTAGTGTGTGTGTACATAATGTCTGTCCTCCTCGGAAATGTAACTTAACAGTATTATTTGAAGCGAGAACTACCGAATCTGCTTGTTGTTATCTATGTTCATCACCTCCTTATCCCATGTTGCCTCAATCTAAACACGTCATCACATCGCTTAGGCTGCGCGCCAGGTACACTTGGCCGCTGAGGACCGTCACCGCGCCGCCGCTCGGATTGACGCCGATGACCTTGATGTCGGGACGCGCGCGGAGGATATCCAGCACGGCGGCGGCCTCCACGGCGTTGAAATCTACGATGACGACGTCGAGATCGCGCAGGTTGAGTGGACCTACGTGCGGAGATTGCTGGCGCACAGCCAGATCAGGCATGGATTGCAATTGCGCCATCAAACCACTGAGAAAAATGGAATCACCGTAGAGCAAAACGTTTCTCATACACCAGTCCTTTTTGAGGTCAGAAACACTCAAACTTTATCACAAACGCGGGGCGTTGTCACTATACTTTAGTATAGGAAAGGTATAGTCTTGAGGTATAGGGGGTAGACGGTAGACAGTAGACGGTAGACAGTAGACGGTAGACGGGGGAGAGAGGGGAAGGGCGAGAGTATGGGGGACATTAAAAATCCCCCGTGTTGGGGGGATTGCGTTGTTATGGCTGGTTGCTTGTGCTTGCCAGGGATCGGCAAATCCCGGCGTTTCGCGCTGGTGGCGCGGATCTGGCGATCCGCTACAAGCGGTTGGCATCAAGGGAGGGCTTGCCCGGCGGTGTATGGGGCACGGCGAGATAGCGTTCGGGGTGGTGTTGGTGGTGTTCTAGTAGAAGAGGGTCAATCCCATCTCTCGCCGACTGTGCGCGCCAAGGCTTTACGAATTACTTTTTCGTCGAGGCGAAAGTCGGCTTTCAGGAGTAAACGCAATACGTCGGCTGCGGAGGTAATTAGCCCGCGTTGTTTTGCCAGGATGACGATAGCAAGCGTTCCCTTGGTGTGCAGTCCAAAACTGCGGGCGCATCTGCGGGCCATCGCATCGTCTAGAATAACCTTCCATTCTGGCTGAGTCAATCCATACGAAATGACCGCCGTCTCACCCGCCCCTAAATCCCAGGCCAAGACCTCTGGCGCAAGGCTGGTGTCTACGATGTGCTGCGCATTGTCCGTTATCGCACGCTGGGCGCGATCATTGGTTGGCCCGGCTTTGATTTCATCGGCTACGGCGCGGGGTATGACTATCTCCGTGGCTAAGGCATTGAACAGGTGGGCATATCCGATCCGCCCCAAAGCAATCAGCGGCGAGGCGTTCAATATCCAGCGTTCAGTCACCCATAACCTCCGCTATGATTTCGTCCGCATCATACTGGAAAGGGGATACGCCAAAGCGCGCCAACGCGGTGAGGAACTCTCCGCGTGACAGTCCGGCGACTTCGGCGGCTTTGGCTTGTGAAAGGGTGCGCATTTCATACCACTTGACCGCGGCAGCCAGACGCATTTCAGAGACAAAGTGATCCGGGTCTTGGCGCAAGGCTGAGAACACGCTCCGCGGAAATTTCAAGGAAACTTGCACTGTTGTCATTATTCCTCCCATCTTCATTTACATCATTATAGCATACTCCGGCAGCATTTTAACCGCGCGTTTGCCGGTAATAGGCAATCGCCTGGGCGCGGTTTTCTACCTGGAGGCGGGTGAGGATCTGGGTCATGTGGTATTTCACCGTCTGCTCAGTGATGTGCAGCGTGGCGGCGATTTCCTTGTAGGGGACGCCGTCGGCCACCCGGCGCAGGATGTCCCATTGTTGTGGGGTGAGATCGGGCGCGGCAGCGGGTTTCGGTGCGGCAGTCGCTGGAGTACCAGCGGCGGTCGCTGGAGTACCAGCGAGGCGCGCGAACTCGGCCAGCATCCGCCCGGCCAACCCCGGCGCGATGGGCGTCTCGTCGCGCAGGAGATCGGTGATGGCGGCGCAGAAGCGATTGGCGTCCAGGTTCTTGAGCAGGTAGCCGGACGCGCCGCTTTTGAGGGCTTCGAAGAGCACGCGTTCGTCTTCGGCGGCGGTCAACATCAGGACTTTCATCTCCGGGAATTCCGCCTTGATGGCGCGCGTAGCCGCCAATCCGTCGCACTTGGGCATATTCACGTCCATTACTACGACGTCGGGCTGCAACGCGCGCGCTTTCTCCTGCACTTCGATGCCGTCGTAGGCCAGGCCAATCACGTTCATCCCACGCGCGGTGAGCAGGTTGCGCAACCCGTCAAGGAACAGCGGGTGATCGTCGGCCAACAGCAGCCGCACATGCTGCAGTCGTTCGCTGTCCGCGTCTTTCACGGTGGGGAGGAAGCGCGGTACGGTGAGCAGCAGTTGTGTTCCCTCTCCCGGCGTGGAACGGATTTCCAGCGTTCCGCCGATTTGCTCCGCCCGCTCGCGCATGATCTGCAAACCAAAGTGATTTTGGATTTTAGATTTTTGATTTTGGATAGACGGATCGGATTCGGCAATCGGCAATCCAAAATCTGAAATCGATAATCCGACGCCGTCATCTGCCAGCACAATCTGTATGTGATCGCCGATCAGGCTGATGGTGACGGTGACACGCTGGGCGCGGGCGTGTTTGCGCGTGTTTGCCAGGCCTTCCTGAAGGATCCGCACCACTTGCTCTTCTACAGCAGGCGCAAAGACCACCGGTGGGAACGGCTCCGGCGCGCTGAGGCGGGTGGAAATGCGCTGTTGGCGTCCGAATTGCTCCAGGAAGTCCCGCAGCGTGCTGAGGAAATCCTGTGGCACTGTCTCCCGCGCGCGCAATCCCAGGATGTGGGCGCGGATGTCGGTGTGGGCATCCTGCGCTGCCGGGATCAGGTCGGCCAGTGCGTTATGCGCCGCCTCGGTCTGCCCGGCCTCAAGCAGCGTCTGCGCGGCTTGCGCCTGCGCGTTGATGTAGCCCATCACCTGTCCCAGACCGTCGTGCAAGTCACGGCCCATACGCTCGCGTTCTTCGTAACGGGTCAGCAGGCGTTGCTGTTCCAGCAGCGTGATTTGCGCCTGTTCGCGCTCGACGATCTCGGCGCGCAGTTGGGCGTTAGCGGCGTCCAACGCGGTGGTGCGGGCAGCCACGCGATCTTCCAGGGTGTTGATCGAATCCCCAACCTGCGCTGTCAGGGTATTGAACATCCGCGTGAGCATACCGATTTCATCCGGGGCCTGTTCTGGCACGGCGACATCGTATTCTCCGGCTTCGACGCGCCGCGCGCCCGCCAGCAGGGCGTTGAGCGGCTGCACCAGGCTCGCGCGGAACAGTAACGGGAAGCCGAGGACGATGAGGGCGCTCGCTGCCAGAATCAGCTCGGCCAACGGTGCGAGCAACCGGTGCAGGTGCAGACGATAATCCAGGTGAAAATCATGCACGATCCCTTCAGTGCCGCTGTGGGTAGGCAAGACGCCGGTCAGCACTGCCTGGCGCGGGCCAGGGCCGTGTAGATTGCCGGGCAGCGCGCCTATAGCCCAGAGGGTTGCGCCGGGATCGTTGTTGGGACGGAAGTCCAGATGTTCCGGCAAGTCGGCGTAGACAAAGTCGAAGCGGCCATCGGTGTACAGCACCGCCTGAAATGTGAATTCGCCGTGCGGCTGGCGAAATGCGTACAAGCGCTCCCAGGTGATAACGAGGCGATCGGCTTCCTGGCGCGCGAAAACGCCTCCGGGGCTGACGGTTGGATCCAGGTCCACCAACAGCGGTAACAGCAACGGCGTCCCTGCGCCATAGCGGTATTGAAATTCGCGGTAGCGCACAGGCTGACCCAGGCTGATCACCCCATCATTGCAGACGTAGACCTCGTGATATGTCTGTCCGAAGAAAGGGAAGGCGAAATTGAGCGCCTCACTGCATCCGCGATGCAGGCCGTCGTCCAGGTGCAGATCACGTCCTGGCGCGGTCTCGAAGGCGTAGGGGATAGTGTCAATGCGATAACCGCCGGTGGATTCGGCTGTGAAGCGCCACGCGCGCGGCGCGGTCAGATCGTACTGGTAATCCGCATCGTAAGCTGGAGTGATGACCCATCCAACAGCACTCATAATCGCCAGCATCGTTGTCAGTGTGATGGCCGCCAGTTTGACCATAAAGGATGTAGTCTCCGCCCGTTGATTCAGATAGGCCAGGGCAAAAATGAACAGTGCGAACAAGACGCCTATGGCGATGCTGGTATTCGCCAGCGCAACCGGCACCAGATAGAAGGTGCGTAGGATATTGAAGACGCTCAACCCGGTGACGAACAGGAAGACAAAGATCAAGTCACGCAAGACGCGCGCTTCGCGGTCGGCGGGATGCCGCCAGGGCACGCTTAGTCGCGCCCAGAAGCTGCCTTTTGTCGGCGTTACCCGGTACAGTTCCCGGATACAGACCACGGCCGGCCAGATCAAGAATAGCAACAAAAGATAGTCGGTCCAGTCAATGCGGTATTCAACGACGCCAGCTTGCAGGCGAATGAAGCGAAAGACCGCGTAGCCGGTCTCCCACAGCGTGTAGAGGCCGCTCATCCACAAACTTATCTGCGCTTCACGGCGCAGCGACGCGGGTATGGGGGGAAAATGATAGGCAAATTGCGCCATGCAGAGCCAACTCGCTGCGAGCAGGGGAACTTGCAGAAAGACGGTGTACAGGCGCGGTGTGGGGGGCAGCGCGGCCTCGAAAAAGAGGGTAGCCATAAAAGCCGCGAGGCCCAGGAAAAAAGCCGTGAGCCAGCGCAGGTGCAGCGGCGGATTGGCCTGACGTCGCACCAGAAAGACAAAATACCCGCTGATGAGCACGGTCAGGATCAACTGGGTCAGATAGCTTAGCGCGGCTGGCGTCAAATATAGTGAAACCATGGTGTCATTATACACAGAATTGATAAAGAAATGTACTGGGCAGAAGCATAGTGCGATTTTGGTACACGGATGAACACGGAAAACACGGATTTCTTGGAGAAAAAAATCCATAGAATCCGTGAAATCCGTGTACTATTTTTTTAGGAAATTCCGGTTTTGACTTTTTACCCACGCAACTGCGCCAGCATATCCTGCCAGTGGACGTTCTCCAGGCCCGGCAGGACGACGTGCGCTGCGCCGACGCGCTCTTGCGGACCCAGCCCCACCGTCCAGAACCCGCCCGCCAGCGCCGCCTCCACGCCTGCCGCGGCGTCTTCGACGACAATGCACTGCCAGGGCTGCAACCCCAGTTGGGCGGCGGCGTGCAGGAAGAGATCGGGCGCCGGCTTGACCTTGTCCACGCTGTACCCATCGGATAAGGCGTCAATGTACGCCTGGATGCCCAGCTTCTCGATCACCGCGCGTGCGTTCTTGCTCGCCGAGCCGATGGCGATCTTGATCCCGGCAGCGCGCAGTTCTTCCAGCAGCGCCAATGCCCCTGGCAGCAGATTCGCCGGTGTCACGCCTTCGACGTACTCCTGGTAGTAGCGGTTTTTGCGCGCCATCATGGCCTGCATTTGGTCTTCTGTGGCCGGGCGACCGTCGAGCAGCAACAACAGCGACTCCCGCCGCGAGACGCCGCGCAGCGCCTCGTTGGCCGCGCGGTCGAAGGGGATGCCTTCCTCGTCGGCCAGCCGCTTCCAGCCCAGGTAGTGGAACTCGGATGTGTCGGTGAGTACGCCGTCGAGGTCGAAGATCACGCCGCGAATGTCAGCGGGAGCGGGGTTGGGGCGGATGTCGAATGTGTATGCCTGCCCGCGCCAATACAGGCGAAACGTGAGGCGTGTCCAATGCGCGGGGAGCCGGGGGACGGCGACCGGACCGGCGCCGGTCAGGCGCACGCCCGCAAAGCCGAACACAATCGCCTGCCACAGCCCGCCCGCCGAGGCCGCGTGAACGCCTTCGGCGGCGTTGCCGCGCACGTCTTCCAGATCCACCAGCGCGGCGCGCATGAAGTGCGTGTACGCCTGTTGTGGATCGTTCATCATGCAGGCGACGGCGGCGTGAATCGCCGGGCTGAGTGACGAGCCATAGGTGTGGTCGGTGCGCGGGTTGTAGTAGTCCCAGTTGGCGCGCAGCGTGGCGTCGTCGTAGCGGTCGCGCAAGAGGTACAGCAGCATGAGCACGTCGGCCTGCTTGAGCACCTGACACCGGTTCGCGCCCTCGATGCCGAGAATGGCCTGCATGGATTTGGTGCGCGGCTCGTACTCGTCCAGGTTGATGTCTTTGAGGGCGAAAAAGCCGTCGCACTGTTCGATCAAGCCGCTCTCTGGATCGTGCAGGATGACGATGTGTGCGATGATGTCGCGCCAGCGTGCCAGCCGTTCGGGTGTCAGATCGAGCTGCGCGATCAGGGTGGCGGCGCGCGCGGCGTCGGTCGCTTGCAGCCAGGCCAACGTATCCAGCGCGGTTTGCAGATGCCAACGCACCATCCCGTTGGTGTAGGCGTTGTTGTCCACGTGCTCGTGGTTCTCGTCCGGCCCGATGACGTCGTTGATCTCGTACCCTCCACGTGCAGGATTCCACCCGGCGCGGCTGCCCCAGAAGACGGCGGTATCCAGCAGAATTTCCGCACCGTAGTCGCGCATCCAGGCGTCGTCGCCGGTGGCCTGCCAGTAGTGCCACACGGCATAGGCCACGTCGGCGGTGATGTGCAGTTCGATGTCGCCACACCAGATGCGCACCAGTTCCTCGCCTTGCGGGCCGGGGACCCAGCGCGGCGTCACCTCGTCACCGGTCTGCGCGCTCTCCCAGGCGACCATCGCGCCCTCGTAGCCGTTCGCGCGCGCTTTGCGGCGCGCGCCCGGCAGCGTGTGATAGCGGTAAGTGAGCAGATTGCGGGCCAGCGCAGGCTGCGTATAGGTGAGGAACGGCAGCAGGAAAATCTCAGTATCCCAAAAGACGTGCCCACGATAGCCGAAGCCGGAGAGCGTTTTAGCCGAGACGCTCACCCGGTCATCATGGCGCGGGACGGCGGCGAGAATCTGGAACAGGCTGTGGCGCACGGCCAGTTGCGCGACGGGATCACCCTCGATGACCACGTCGCTGTCTTCCCAAACCGCAGCCCAGGCCGCTTCGTGGGCGGCGCGCAATGCGGCGTAATCGTCCAACGCCGCCAGCTTTTCCCGTGCCGCCCGTGTCGGCTCGGCGACATCGCGCGAGGTGAAGAGCGTGACCGTTTTTTCAATGATGACGGTTTGTCCGGGGTGCGCCGTGAACGTTGCCGTCAATGCCGGGCAGTTATGGCAGTCCAGCGCCTGCAGCGGGGCTGAAGTCTCACTCACCGTCATCCGCATCGCCATCCCCAACGTGAGACCCGAATGGCGCGTGCGCGTGTGGAGCCAGGCTGTCCCGGCGTCTGCACCTTGATCGAGCCACGTCCAGTGCAGCACGCCCATGTTGTCAGGATAGCCGTTGATCCCGGCCTGCACTGTGACCGCGCAAGGTCGGTCAATCGCCGTGATTTCGCAGCGGATGGCGACGACGTGCTCGTCGGCGAGGCTGGCGAACCGCTCGAAGCGTAGGTCGAGCGTGGTCCCGCCGGGACTGCGCCAACGCACGTCGCGGCTGAGCACCCCGCGCCGCACGTCAAGTTCGCGCCGGTAGGCCAGCACTGTCCCCTGATCGAGCCGGAAACGCTCGCCTTCAACGACGATGGAAAGCGGCAGCCAGTCCGGGCAGTTTGCCAGCTCGGTGTAGACGATTGGGACATCGTCGAAGACGCCGTGGATGAGCGTCGCCGGCTGCGCGCCGGGATAGCCCTCCTCGAACGCGCCGCGCGTCCCCAGGTAGCCGTTGCCGATGGTAAACACGGTTTCTTTGTGATGCAACTTTGTCGGATCGAATTCGGTTTCTGAAACAATCCAGTTCATCGTTTTATCTCCGTTAGTCGAGTAGTCGTCGGTCGCGTAGTCATTGTTGCTACCAACCAGACCATCCGCATTATACCCACACTTGAAACTTTACGAAAGATGACTAGACTATTGGACGATCATAGAGACGTAGCGCAAGCTGTTAGCTTGCGCGAGGGGCAAACTGACAGTTTGCTCTACACTTGGTATGTGGGAGGTGATAATGACAGACTCGTTCATTCAATGGGTTCGCACTGCGAAAACTACCGGCGAGCGCCTGGCTGCGCAAGCGCCGCTGGCGTTTACCGGCGGGCCTGCGCCCGATATGGCGTCTATCACCGTGGACGCCGGCACGCGCTTCCAGACCATCGAGGGGTTCGGCGGCGCCTTTACCGAGGCCGCGGCGGTGACGTTGTACAAAATGCCGCCGGAGCAGCAAGTTGAAATCCTCAAGGCATATTTCGATCCCCAGGCGGGCCACGGGTACACACTCTGCCGGACGCACATCAACAGTTGTGACTTTTCGCTCGGCAACTACGCCTACGATGAGGTGGATGGCGATGTGGCGCTCGAGCACTTCTCCATCGCCCGCGACCGCCAGGCGCTGATTCCGATGATCAAGGCGGCCATGACTGTGGCGGGTGGGGCGCTCAAGCTGTTCGCTTCGCCGTGGAGTCCTCCTGCCTGGATGAAGACCAACGGCGAGATGAACCACGGCGGCAAGCTCAAGCCCGAATACCGCGACGCCTGGGCGCGCTACTACTGCCGCTACATCCGCGAGTACGCAAAAGAAGGCATCCCCATCTGGGGATTGAGCGTGCAGAACGAGCCGCTGGCCGTGCAGACCTGGGACTCGTGCATCTACACCGGCGAGGAAGAGCGCGATTTCGTGCGCGATTACCTCGGCCCGGCGTTGCAGCGTGAGGGGTTGGGCGATGTCAATCTCATTATTTGGGATCACAACCGCGATTTGGTCTACGAGCGCGCCAAAGTCGTGCTGGACGACCCGGAGGCTGCGCGCTACGTGTGGGGAACGGGCTTCCACTGGTACGTCGTCGATTGCTTCGACAACGTGCAGCGTGTGCACGACGCCTATCCCGACAAGCATCTGCTTTTCACCGAGGGGTGCCAGGAAGGAGGGCCGCACCTCGGCGAGTGGGCCGTGGGCGAGCGGTACGCCCGCTCGATGATCCACGACCTCAACCGCTGGACGGTGGGGTGGGTGGACTGGAACCTGGTGCTGGACGAAATCGGCGGGCCGAACCACGTGGGCAACTATTGCAGCGCGCCGATCATCGCCGACACGTGCACCGGTGACGTGCTCTACCAGAGTTCCTACGACTACATCGGCCACTTCTCGCGCTACATCCGCCCCGGCGCGCAGCGCATCATCGCCGCGCCGACGTGCGACGAGTTGGAAACGACGGCGTTCGTCAACCCCGACGGGCGGATTGCCGTCGTCGTGCTCAACCGCACGGAGAAGGACGTCCCCTTCGCGCTCAAGTTTGACGGGCGCGTCGCCGTCACGGAAAGTCCGGCGCACTCGATTCAGACTTTCTGCTGGTGAATAAA
>JAIOAS010000128.1 GCA_019873725.1 Chloroflexota bacterium
GGCGCCGCGTTCGGCAACAAGCAGGAGATTTACGAGGACATCCCCGCGCATCTCACCATCGCCACGGGCCGCCCGGTGCTGTTGGAACTGACGCGCGAGGAGCAGTTCATCTACACCACCACCCGCCACCCGATGCGCGTGCGTTATCGTGTGGGCGTGACCAAAGACGGGACGATGGTGGCGCAGGACATGCGCGCGTGGAGCGATACCGGCGCGTATGGCGGGCATGGCCTGACGGTGCTCGGCAACACCGGCCACAAGACCTTGCCGATCTACAACACGCCCAACGTGCGCTTCTGGGGCGAGACGTACTACACGACCCTGCCGCGTTCGGGGGCGTATCGCGGGTACGGCGTTACCCAGGGCGTCGTCGCCACCGAGACGCTCATCACCCGTATCGCCACGGAACTGGGGATGGACCCGCTGGCCTTCCGGCTGAACAACATCGTCAAGCCGCACACCGAGAACATCATGAGCAAGGTGTGGAGCGAGGGCCGTGAGGCGCATGGCGAGATGATCGAGACGAATGCGCTGCGCGAGGCTGCCATCCAGGGCGCAGCGGCGGTGGGCTGGGCGCAGAAGTACGGCAATCCGCACTGGCACACCGTCCCCGGCGCGCCCCATCTGCGGCGCGGGATCGGCGTGGCGTTCCTGATGCAAGGCTCCGGCATCCCCAACCTCGACATGGCCGCCGCCAGCATCAAGATGAACGACGACGGCTCCTTCAACCTGATGATCGGCGCGACCGACCTGGGCACCGGTTCCGACACCGTCTTGGGCCAGATTGCTGCCGAAGTGCTTGGCTGCACATTGGACAAACTCATCATCCGTTCGTCCGACACCGACGTGACGCCCTTCGACAAGGGCGCGTATGCCTCGTCCACGACGTACATCAGCGGCGGGGCCGTGGCGCGCGCGGCGGAAGATGTGGCCCGCCAAATCAAAGCCGTCGCCGCGGATATGACCGGCGTGCCTGCCGACGACATTACTCTGCGCTACAACTATGCCTGGCTTGGCGTTAGCCCTCAGCCGTCAGCAGTCAGCAGTCAGCACGTTTTGTCTTTCCGCGACATTGCGATGTACGCCACCCACCAGCAGAATCAGCACCAGATTATGGGGACGGCGTCGTTTATCAGCCCGGTCAGCCCGCCGCCGTTTGCGGCGCAGTTTGCCGAAGTGACCGTGGATACGGAGACCGGGCAGACGACGGTGGATAACCTGCTCATCGCGGTGGATTCCGGTACGATCATCAACCCGCTCACCGCCGGGGGCCAGGCAGACGGCGGGATGCTCCAGGCGCTCGGCTACGCGCTCACCGAAGAGCTGGTCTACGACGAGGCCGGGCGCACGCTCAACCCGCGCTTTGACGATTACCGCGTCTTCCGCGCGGACGAAAGCCCGCCGATGGAGACGCTGTTTGTGCAGACGTTCGAGCCGTCGCACCCGGTTGGCGTCAAATCCGTGGCGGAGATTGTCGTCAACGGGGTAGCGCCCGCCGTCATCAACGCCATCTATGATGCCACCGGCGTGATGATGACGCGCACGCCGGTCACGCCGGAGCGGTTGTGGCGCGCGCTGCGCGAGGCGAAGCATAATTGACTCTTGTTTGGATTCGGGATGAGAGCCGTTAAGCAGTTGTCTTTTCCGCAGTTGGAGATGCAGGGCGAGTTTGATGCCTTGGATGTCAGCGAGAAAGCGTATACGGCAGCGTTTCGTAAGCTCTACTATCATTTCTACACTAACAGCAATGCCAGCCGCGCCGAACGCATTATATCGGATTTATCCAACTTGCTGCTTTGCAAAATCGTCGCGGAAAGAAACCACAGTGCTGAAGCTTTACACGCTTTTTTAAACGAAGAGGGATCGGCAAACGAATTGTTGTTGCCGGTTCTCTTACGGTCATTTCCGCATTTAATCGATGAGGACGAAAAATTTTACCTCGACGATAAGGTGCTGCGCTACGGCCTGGAAGAATTGGCGACGCTGTCGTTACGTTCTGCGCCCGCGCATGTGATGGGTGAGGCGTTTCAGGCCTTGATGGGGCCACGGTTGCGCGGCGATAAAGGACAGTTCTTTACACCGCGTAGTCTTGTGCGAGCGATGGTCTGTGTGTTGCGTCCGCCGATTGAGGCAAAAGTGGTTGATCCGGCGTGTGGTACAGGCGGTTTTCTGGTCGAAACGCACGCTTTTCAAACGGCTGAGCAGCCGGACGGTTCCCACAGAGACGTCGGCAAGTTGATCGGTATTGATAAGGACCGCGATCTTTGCCGCCTTGCTGAAGCGATGTTGGAAATAGCAGCACCGGGCAGAAGCGCCGTACTCAATCTTAATTCGCTAGACTATCACGCACTTTCTGATCTCCCTGAAGATATTTCCCCTTTGAACGCCGATGTTGTGCTGACAAATCCTCCATTTGGCGCGCGCATCAAGGTGAGTGAAAAATCTATTTTGGAGCAGTTCGCTTTGGGACATAAATGGCAATGGGATGCCACGCAATGGCGCATCGAACGCCAGATACGAGATGCGCAGGACCCCCAGATCCTCTTTGTCGAGTTGTGTATTCGCCTGTTAAAGCCTGGCGGGCAAATGGGTATTGTGTTGCCGGAAGGCGTTTTTGGCAACTCGAATATGGGCTATGTCTGGGATTTTATCCGCAGTCAAGGGGAAATTACAGCGTTATTGGATTGTCCGCGCACGACGTTCCAGCCGAGCACGGACACAAAGACCAATGTTCTGTTTTTCGAGAAAGCTGTCGAACCGGCGATACAATCTGTTCCCACCAAGAAAGTATGGATGGCAGTAGCGTTACAGTGCGGCCATGACAGAAGGGGTAGAACCACCACATCGAATGGGGAACCATACCCCGATGATTTTCTGGAAATCGGTCATGAGTTTAACGACAAAGAACACACGGCGAAATTTTGGCAGCGCACCGAGATTACCAACCCTTATTATCTATGTCCGCGTTATTACGATCAATCCCCAATTGTGGAACTGAAGCAAGAAGCGGTGCGGCTTGGTGCAGAGGTGATTGCGCTCAAGGAATTGGTCAAAAAAGGGTATATCCACATTCGGAAGGGGCACGAGGTAGGCGCGGAAGCGTATGGTACGGGTGATGTACCTTTCATACGCACATCCGATATTGCCAATTATGAGGTTTCAATTGATCCTACCCGTTCGGTGAGCGAGGAGGTTTACGAACGTTTCAAAAAGCAACAGCGGCTTAAGCCTAATGACATCCTTATGGTGTGTGATGGGCGATACAGAATTGGTAGAACGGCCATCTTGGATGACCACAATTATCATGCGGTCGTGCAGAGTCACATCAGAATTATTTCGGTAGCGCCTCATGCGCCGCTCAATGCGATAGAGTTGTTATATTTGCTAAATTTGCCGATGGTCCAACATCAGATTCGTAATCTGGTTTTTATTCAATCCACCCTCGGTTCATTGGGAAAACGTTTGGGGGAAATTCTCATTCCTTTACCTCAACGTAATGAGGAATGGACGAACACTATCAACGAGTTCTTTTCTCTGATAAAAGGGAGAGCGGAATTCTTGAGGAAACTGCGTGAATTCGAACATCCAGGGTACGAACTTTAAGGTGCATCCACCCGTTGGAGAATATCTCGAATCCAAAGGTAAAACTCCGGCAGCGTTTTGTTACCCTGGGCGATGTTACACTCTCTATGGGCAAACCCAACATTGTCTACGTCGTGGAGACGCGGGTTTCTGTGGCCGGTTTCGATTTCAGCCTTACCACGCGCGGCTTTGAAGAACAATTCAAACGGCAGCGGTAGGTGACAAACCATACAAGTTGTGCTATCCGACTGCATAGGCCCGAAGTGTGCCTCCAAATAGCTGGTAATTTCCGGCGGGGGCAGCGGCGCGCCCGGCATTTGATAGACCAGCCAGGTCAATTTCTTGGCAACCGCCATACAGCTTTCGTAGCTGGCAGCTTTCTCGCGCAGTTTGGCAACGACTTGAGGCTTGAGAGCGCGCATCACAATGTCGTACTGTTCTAATTCCTCATCCGGTAAAAGCATCACCCACCGCAGAATCCTGTTTGGCCCGGCCTCCTTGCTTTTCCAGGCTGCGCCTGTCGTCATCGTTGCATCGCGCTTGATTTTGTTGGCGATAGGTTTATAGACACCCTGGTTAAGTTGCGCCAGATAAGGAAACTCCTGATGTGCTCCGGTGTGGCCTTGAATGCATTGGCAGAGTCGCGGTTGAATGTGCTCATAGATTGAGCGGCTAGGGATACGTTCGAGGCAAAGCTGCGGCGTCATTGCTGGTCATCCAGTCGTTCCAGAATTTTCTGATCGAAATCGGCGAATAACATCCCCGGCTCAACGCCAAGCGCTTTAGCAATCCGTAGCACGTTCAGGAGTCCAATGTTGCGCTCACCACGTTCTATGCCGCCGATGTAGGTGCGGTGCAGGCCGCACAAGTCGGCGAAGGATTCTTGGGACAGTCCTTGTTCTTCCCGCAACTTTCTGACTGTTGTGCCGAAGATTTTAAGTGGAATCAGGTCGTTTTTCATTGGAAATGAATTATATGAGTAGTCATTCTATAAGTCTACAGACTATCAGTATCGGAATTGTCTTGGTCTGGATCGCCAGATCCAGACCAGAACGGGGATCTGACGATCCCCTTGGAGCATTTTTGGATCTACTGAGACTATCCGTATCGGAATTGTCTTAGTAGGGGGGTGAGATGCAAGAAACGCAATTTGTGTTATGATGGAGCGAATCTTTTTACTCGTCGCGTCCCTGTCCAGCCCAGGGACGCCCGATCGGTAAATCAGAAGGAAAGGAGAAGACGCGATGGATTGGCATATCTATAATCCGCCGGAGGAGGCGCGGCGGATCCTGGAAGCATGTCCCTCTGTGATTGTCGCCAGTTCAATCAACGAACTGGTCAACCTGGCCTGTGGTGGCCTGGGCAGCAACTACACCGAAGTGACCTACGAGATCCCCGACCACGGCAGGGTCCTCGAAGCGACAGTGTGCCGCGTGCGGAATGGCGTTGCCGCGAATTATCCCGAAGCGTATATGCGCCGCCGCGACCCAGACTGCATGGTGATCGCCGACGACAAGCCCACCGATAAGCCGACGTTCAAAGAGCGGTACGGTGAAGACTTTGAGGCTGTCCGGCAGGCAACCTTCGAGTGGTTGAAAGGTCAGCCGTTGGCGATGTTTGCCTTCAACGCCGGGCCAAAGGGTATGGGCAGCGACGCGCTGTGCATCGCGCCGGCCAACGCCGGGTTCTTCGCCCTGGGGCTGGCGCTACTACAGGGAATCATTCCCGCCACCGAGATTACACCCAACTTTCGGCCCGTTTCGATCATCTACGTGGCCCCGACCTTCCGGCACACGCATTTCGCCGGCAAGCAGGTCGTTGTCCACAACCGGCTGGACAATCTGCACGAGATGTTTTCCTATAACCTCTATCCTGGCCCTAGCGCCAAAAAGGGCGTCTATGGGATGCTGCTCAATCAAGGCGAGCGCGAGGGTTGGGTGACGGCGCACTGTTCTGCCGTGCGCGTGGTGACGCCTTACGATAACACCGTGGTCATTATGCACGAAGGGGCGAGCGGCGGTGGCAAGAGCGAGATGCTGGAGCAGGCGCATCGTGAGCGTGATGGTCGGCTGCTGCTCGGCGAGAACATCGTCACCGGCGAGCAGCGCTATCTGGAGATTCCCCGCACATGCGACCTGAATCCCATTGCCGACGATATGGCTGTGTGCCACCCGACGATTCAGAAGAACAATGGTCGGCTGACCATCGCAGATGCCGAAGAAGCGTGGTTCGTGCGCGTCAACCATATCGAACACTATGGTACAGACGTGCATCTGGAACGCCTGACCGCCGAGGCGTCCACGCCAATGCTGTTCCTCAACATCGATGCCGTACCCCGTGGACGCGCGTTGATCTGGGAACACACCGAGGATGCGCCCGGCAAGCGTTGCCCCAATCCGCGCGTCGTCATCCCGCGCACGGCAGTGCCCGATATTGTCAACGGGCCGGTGCGGGTAGACATCCGCAGCTTTGGCGTGCGCACGCCGCCCTGCACCCGCGAAAATCCAACGTATGGCATCATCGGACTGTTTCACCTGTTGCCGCCCGCGCTGGCATGGTTGTGGCGACTGACCGCGCCACGCGGCCATGAAAACCCCAGCATCACCGATACCGTCGGGATGAGCAGTGAAGGCGTCGGTTCGTATTGGCCCTTTGCCACGGGTCGCAAGGTGGATCAGGCCAATCTGCTGCTCGCGCAGTTCCGCGATAACACGCGCATGCGCTACATTCTCTGCCCGAATCAGTACATCGGCGCGTGGCGGGTGGGCTTCATGCCGCAGTGGATCACCCGCGAATATATGGCCCGCCGCGGCATCGCTCCTTTCAAACCTGAGCAGTTGCGTCCCACGCGCTGCCCTCTCCTGGGCTATCGCCTGCACCACCTGCAGGTCGAGGGGCGTATGGTCACGAATTATCTGACCAAAGTGGAGCTCCAACCCGAAGTGGGTGAGGAAGCCTACGACATCGGCGCGAAGATCCTGACCGATTTCTTCCACAAATGCTTGAAGGAATTCTACACGGACGATCTACTGCCGTTGGGGCGACAAATCATTGAATGTTGCTTCGACGGCGGCAGCGTCGCCGATTATGAGGCGCTGATTCCGTCGCATCCCGGCGACTGAACGTTCTCCGGTCACGTCTGGCGTTTTGGGTGGGGTTTTGATAAGCGGGCGACACCCGCTTATCAAAACCCCACATTTTTTTATCCTACCGTAATTGGATTTTAACGTTCTTTGCGTCAAGAATATCCTATAATAGAAGTAGAGCGCCATTTAATGGAAGGGATATGTGTGCTTTAGCTATCCTTCCCTATCATTATTGCAACGATCAACGCCACCCCAGTGTCTTTGAGAACAGGAGGTAAAAAATGTTCAAAAGAGGTTTTACGATTACGGGGACGGTTTTGTTAGCCCTCGGCGCACTGTTTGCTATGTTCATCTTTCTCTCACCACCTGAAAGGGCAGCCCAGGCTGCGCCGCCTGCCGGATGTATCTCTATCAACCAGGATATCACCGTCAATACGACATGGGATGCGCCGTGTTATGAAATTATGACCTCGACGGTCACGGTGATTCCTGGCGTTGTGCTCACGATTGCCCCGCCAGTGACGGGCACCGCCGTTTACTTTCAGACTGGCGCGCGACTCCAGGTAGAGGGCAATCTCCAGGCCCTCGGAACGCCTAGCCGACCGATCACCTTCACGGCATCCAATCCCCAGGAGACAAGTCCATGTGGCGGGCAGGGCCGCTGGTTGGGCATCCTCTTTGGCACGAACAGTGTCCGGAATCGCATCGAGTACGCGCTTATCGAGTACGCTTGCACCGGCATCGCCCCTAGCGGATCAACGGGGCCCGGCGACGGTGACCGTATACTCTCTAACACGCTGCGGTACAATGGCGGGACGGGTGAATTCAACGGTGCCATCGGCGGGGACATTGACTACTCTGAGATAAGTTACAACACCATCTATAGTTGCAGTAACGGCATCGTCTTGAACGAAGGCAGTGTCAACACGATGGCTTACAATGTCATCCGGGACATTGCAGGAGTAGGGATACACCTGAAACGCGGCGGCACCGGTGGCGGCAATACTAACATTATTCACCGCAACACGATTTATAACTGCGCAGGCAGGGGAGTCCAGACGGAGGACAGTCACGACAACTTCCTCACCGCTAACGACATTCACGACTGCAACGCGGAAGGAATCCGGCTGGATAATGGCAGTGGTAACCGCGCTTCCGATAACGTCATTTATCGAACGATGTTAAGCAGCACAGAATCAGGTGGGGCGATCTCGGTCATCAGTCAGACTTCAATCCTGCTACAGAATAACTTCATTTACAATAACGGCGGTGGCAGCGGCTATCGGGCCAGCATTTACGTAGATAGGACTCCCGATGTACTTAACCGTTTCTTGAGCAACGTCATCTACGATACACAGGCGAACGCAGTTCAGTTCACCGCCGCCACCAGCAGCGACTCTATCAACCGGGTATGGTACAATGCATTCTGCTCGCTGCCGGCGCACGAGTTACGCAATGATGCAAGCGTTGCCATTGACGCCAACCACAACCGCTGGGGAACGCCACATCCTGACGCTCCCACTGTCGGCGTCGATCCCCTCAACAACAACATCCGCGGGTTGATCAACACTTTAACCACGTGGATGACGTTCACCGTCGAAGGCGATGCCAGCGGCCTGGTGACGGTCGCGCTGCGCGATCAGGATGGGCATACCGTCCCGCCGGCGCTCGCGGCGGATCGCGCACCCACACTGCCCGCACCCAATGCGCGCCGGATCACCCTGGTGAGCAACTGGGGAACGCTCAACCCCGCCACAGTGGTGGTAGGTGATGATGGCCGCGCGACGACCACGCTGCTGCAAGGCAGCAGCCCCGCGCCGGCGCGGATCATCATCACCGCCACCGATTTCTGCAACGAAGCCGTCACCAACACACTCGCCATCCCCGATTTGGTCATCACCAAAACCGCTCTGACGACGCAAACCGTGGTGGGCGGGATGGTCACGTACCGGATTGACTACGCCAACCGGGGCGATTCGGCTGCGGCCGGCCTCGCCATCCGCGACACGCTGCCCGTGGGGATGCAGTGGGTGGCCGATACCGCCGTCCCGCCCTGGACACGCGGAGCGACGACGCCGGAGATTGTATGGACGCTGCCAGGCCTGGCGGCGGGCGCGCGCGGCAGCTTCCTGGTGACGACCACCGTGAACAGCGTCGCTGCCTGCGGATTGCAGTTGACCAACCTGGCCGTCATCACCGGCACCACGCTGGAGGCGCGGCTGGACAACAATGCGAGCAGCGCCGCGCCGGTGACGGTATTGTGCCCCTCTATCGAAATCACCAAGACCGGGCCGACGTTGTCGAAAGTTGGCGACATTGTCACATATACGTATGAAATCAGGAATACCAGCGTCCCGGCCTCTGCTCCGCCGTTGGATGTGGTGAGCATCGTGGATACCGGCGTCGGCTGGCCCGGTCTGGGCAATTTGACAGCGCGCGGCTGCACGCCGCTGGCGACCGGAGCGGTTTGCACGTTCCAGGCGTCCCACACGGTTGCGCCCGGCGTCCCCGATCCGTTGGTCAACGTGGTCACGGCGACGTACCGGCTTACCGCGTTCAACCAGACGGTCACGGCGTCGGATAGCCACAGCGTCAATCTTTTCCAGCCGTCTATCACCTTCGCCAAAACAGGCGAGCCGTTGAGCAAGATCGGCGATTCGACCACGTACACGCTGACGCTGGACAACACCAGTTCCAACGACTCGCCCGACTTGCAGTGCCGCATCACGGACGCGCTGCTCGGCCTGAACCAATCGGTGACGCTGGCCTGGAATGCCGCGCCCTACGTGCTGACGCGCGCGTACACCATCCCTGCCGGCGCGCCCGATCCGCTGGTCAACACGGCGAACGTCGCGTGCTCGCCTATCGGCTTCCCCAACATCATCACGGCGACGGCAACGCACAGCGTCAACCTGTTCCAGCCGTCTATCACCTTCGCCAAAACAGGCGAGCCGTTGAGCAAGATCGGCGATTCGACCACGTACACGCTGACGCTGGACAACACCAGTTCCAACGACTCGCCCGACTTGCAGTGCCGCATCACGGACGCGCTGCTCGGCCTCGACCAGTCGGTGCGTTTAGCCTGGAACGCCGCGCCTTACGTGCTGACGCGCGCGTACACCGTCCCTGCCGGCGCACCCGATCCGCTGGTCAACACGGCGAACGTCGCGTGCTCGCCTATCGGCTTCGCCAACATCATCACGGCGACGGCAACGCACAGCGTCAACCTTTTCCAGCCGTCTATCACCTTCGCCAAGACAGGCGAGCCGTTGAGCAAGATCGGCGATTCGACCACATACACGCTGACGCTGGACAACACCAGTTCCAACGATTCGCCCGACTTGCAGTGCCGCATCACGGACGCGCTGCTCGGCCTCGACCAGTCAGTGCGTTTAGCCTGGAATGCCGCGCCCTACGTGCTGACGCGCGCGTACACCGTCCCTGCCGGCGCGCCCGATCCGCTGGTCAACACGGCGAACGTCGCGTGCTCGCCTATCGGCTTCCCCAACATCATCACGGCGACGGCAACGCACAGCGTCAACCTGTTCCAGCCGTCTATCACCTTCGCCAAAACAGGCGAGCCGTTGAGCAAGATCGGCGATTCGACCACGTACACGCTGACGCTGGACAACACCAGTTCCAACGACTCGCCCGACTTGCAGTGCCGCATCACGGACGCGCTGCTCGGCCTCGACCAGTCGGTGCGTTTAGCCTGGAACGCCACGCCT
Organism: Chloroflexota bacterium; assembly: GCA_019873725.1. Taxonomy (GTDB): domain Bacteria; phylum Chloroflexota; class Anaerolineae; order B4-G1; family SLSP01; genus DSWT01. Next base: position 10,397 of record JAIOAS010000128.1, read on the forward strand.
TACGTGCTGACGCGCGCGTACACCATCCCTGCCGGCGCGCCCGATCCGCTGGTCAACACGGCGAACGTCGCGTGCTCGCCGCTCGGCTTCGCCAACATCATCACGGCGACGGACAATCATACCGTCAACCTGTTCCGGCCGGCCGTCCAGGTGGACAAAAGCGGCCCGGCTGAGGCGCATCCCGGCGACACGATCACTTACACGTTCCGTATCACCAACACCGGTTTGCCGGACAGCCCCGCGTTGATCCTCGATGCGATCACCGACGTTGGCGTTGGCTGGCCGGGATTGGGGGATTTGACGGCGCGGGCGACTGCAAACGGCTGCGCGTCGCTGGCGGCAGGGGCGGGCTGTGTGTTCGGCGTGCCTTACGCGATTCCGTCGAACACGCCGAACGGTGATTGGGTGAACACCGTGAGCGTGCGCTATCACCCGCTCGGGTTCACCAATGCAATCACGGACACGGACGCGCACACTATCACCATTACCGGCGCGGTAGATATCGTCGTCATCAAGGATGACAACGTTGGGCCGATCACCAACACGCTGTTGTCACCGGTAAAGCAAATCGCCTTCGACGCCTGGCGCAAAACCGCCGGGAGCGTCCTGGCGACCGCCGAGCCGTATCACCGCGAGTTTGTCTTCGATGGCGATCTGGTCACGTATACGATTTCGGTGGTCAATGTGGGGGTTATGCCGGCCACCAACGTCATTTTGACAGAGACGCTGCCGCTCTATACCAGTTACGTTGGCTATGGCTGGACTTTGGTGGGTGGACGTACTTACAGGATGAACGTGGGCACGCTGCAGCCGGGCGAGGGTATAGTGCGCTACTTCGTCGTCCGCGTGAATGAGCCGCTGTCGGCAAACATCAGCAACCTGGACAACCTGGTATGTGGGTGGGCGGCTGAAGGTGATCGGGCGCCGGATGATAACTGCAACCACGAAGATACGCCCGTGTTGCGGCGTCCACAGATTGAGAAGACCTTTAGCTCGACGATGGGCGTGGCGGGACAGGTGATCTCGTTCACCATCACCTACACCAACCCCAACAATGTCCCGTTGACCGGGGTGCGCATCACCGATACGCTGCCGCCAGACACGGTCTGGCATAGCGATACGGCGACCGCCGCCGGATGGACGCGCGTGTTGACCACGCCCGACGTCGCGTGGTACACTCCCACCCTGGGCGCGGGTGTGTCGGGCAGTTTCATCCTCAATGTGATTTACAATCCGGCAGTGAAGGTCTGTGACATCGCGCTGACCAACATTGTCACCCTGACGGTGCTCAACAACAAGGTGGCTTACTTCGCCGATGCGGACTCGGAAACATTCACCATCCGCTGCCCGTCTGACCTGGTGGTCATCAAGGATGACGATGTGGGGCCGACGACGCCTTTTGCCACGGCGAAGCAACAGACCATTGACCGCTTGCTGCTGCGCGAGGTCACCACGATGGGCATCACCCAGCACCGCGAGTTTATCTACGAGGGTGATGTGGTCACGTACACTATCGCCGTGGAAAACGTCGGGCCGTACACCGCCACGAACGTCATCCTCACGGAAATTCTGCCGCTGTACACCGATTACATCGGCTACGGCTGGACGCTGGTAAGCGGGCGGACGTACACCATGGCGTTGGGGACGCTCGCGCCGGGGCAGGGCGGCATCTATTACTTCGTCGTCCGCGCGCACGACATTATCCCCGAAGGCGTGAACAATCTCATCAACTACGTCTGCGGGCGGAGCAAAGAGCCAGATTATCACCCGGCGGACAACTGCAACTACGAGGATACACCGCTGCGCCGCCGCCCGCTGCGCATCTCCAAGACTGCGCCGCGCTGTATCGCGCCGGGCGATTATTTTAGCTACAACACGTTCTACACCAACACCAACGCCACGACGGGCTTCGTCAACGTGCCCATCACGGACACGCTGTCACCCTTCATCACCTACGCCGGTACGAATTGGACGTGCGTGGGGGCGATCTGCCGCTACACGATTCCCACCATCCCGGCGGCGACGTACAACCAGCCTGGCCCGCCCTTGCGAGTGCAGTTGAATCCCAACTTCACCTACACTGCCGACAGCCGCATCGTGAATACCATCGAAATCAGCGGCGGCTATCGCTACATCCTCACCAGCACCGTGGACCTCGGCCCCGATCTGGTGGTGGTGAAGAACGACAACATCGGGCCGCTGCCGCTCGCGCAGCAGGCCGCATGGGACGAGGTCACGGCGTACCTGGAGCGCCCGGTGACGACGCAGAGCGTCGCCCAGCGCCTCTATGCGCAGCCCGGCGAGCTGATCACGTACACGATCGTCTACGTCAACAGCGGCGTCGGTACGGCGCACAACGTGGTGCTCACCGAGCGCCTGCCGAATTATACCCGTTACGTCGGCGGTGGATGGACGCATAGCGTCGGGCCATACTACACGATGACCATCGGGACGCTTGAGCCGGGTCAGGGGCGCGATCTGGTCTTCATCGTGGAGGTTGTGGATCCCTTCCCGCTCGGTGTAGATCGGGTCATCAACGAAGTCCGCATCACGACAACGGACGAGGAGTGCGACACGTCGAACAATAGCTCTAACGACGACACGCCGATCCGCACCGATACGCTGCTCTACGTCGCCAACCGCGAATCAGACTCGATCGACGTCTTCCGCACAGATAACTTTGCCCACGTGACGAGCTTCAGCACCGCCGATATGCCTTTCGGCATGGTGGTCGTGGGCAATCAACTGTACGTCGCCAACGCCGGCGGACCGGCCCCTGCGCCGCCGAGCCGGGTGCAGGTGTTTGACCTCGCCACACACAGCCTCATCACCAATGTGACGACGGGGTACGGCACGTTCTACCTGACCGCGCTCGACGGCTATGTGTACGCGACGAATCATGACTATGGCGGCGAGGGGATCACCGTCATCGAGCACGCGACCCACAACGTCGTCGCCCGCCTCAAACCGAATATGCCGCTGGTTTACGATTGGGGCTTCTTCGGCATCACCGCCGATTCCACACGGCATGTGGTATACAGCACAAAGCGCTATATGGGCGCGCAGGGGGTGTGGCAGGTTGCTTCGGCGCCCTCGTCTCTGGCCTTTACGCCTTTGGATGCGACAGCTCTGACCTTCAACTTGAGTTACTTTGTCAACACAGGCGACAATCTGCCGTACTCCACCATCTACAACCGCGCGACCGACCACGTCTACGTCACCTTCCCCTATCTGAACGAGTTGCGCGTCTACGACCCGGACAATTTCTCGCAATGGACGGTCTTCCCCACGCAGCAGCAGGCGCCCAGTCCCGATTCCACGGATGGCGGCAAGGGTATGGCGGTGATGGGCGAGTGCGTCTACAACGCGAACTTCGCGGCACAGTCGGTCAGCGTGCTCGCCGAGGGGCCGTGCAGCGATCTGAGCTACAGCGTCGCGGCCCAGAGTGTGATTCAACCACAGGAAACCTTCTTGCCGCCGGGCACCTTCTTCTTTGGCTTCCAGATATACTTGCCGACGGTGTTGCGCGCCTGGCAAGCTTATCCTAATATCACGCACATTGCCGTTGGTGGCCGGCCCAAGGGCCTCGCGGCGGGCGGTGGCATCGTCTTCGTCACGTTGCCGGAGCAGAACAGCGTGGCCGTGCTCGACACACGGGTGGGGAGCGTGGTGGCCTATATCCCCACCGTGGGAACCTACCCGCACACCGCCGTCATCGTCTACGACGCGCCCTGGCTGGCTCAGTAGCCAGGTATAATAACAACGCGGCGTTGCGGGTAGCAACGCCGCGTTGTGCGTGAAAAAGCGCGAAGCTAAAGCATCGAGAAGAGAGCAAGGCCCTACGGGCTAAAAGATAGTGTGTCTTCTACGCCTCCAGGTCTTCCAGCCTGGTGCCATGGCCCAGGCGAAGGCTCTGCCGTGCTTCAGCGACGCGGTGCAGAAAGCGCGGGTCATGTTCCAGCCGGTAGTCGAACCAGTCATCTTCTGTTTCAAAGCCGATGAGTACTCCGGCGGGTTTTCCATGCCGGGTGATGACAATCTGCTCGTTTTCAGCCAACCGCAAGTATACTAACCGCACACTAAAATTGCCATTTTCATCAGCAGATTTAGCAGATTAAGCAGATTTTTGACCGATTTACAGCGCATAATCTGCTAAATCTGCTTAATCGGTAGCTCCACAGTTAATCGTGGTCAGGCGCACCACCGGGCGACCAGTTCCCGGGTCGCTTTGGAGGGGCGGCCCCGGCGTTTGGGAGGTGTCCAGCGCGGGGGCGGCACT
>JAIOAS010000129.1 GCA_019873725.1 Chloroflexota bacterium
GATGAACTGCTCCTCGCGCGTCAGTTCCAACAGCACCGGGCGGCCCGTGGCGATGGTGAGATGCGCGGGGATGTCCTCGTAAATCTCCTGCTTGTTGCCGAACGCGGCGCCAATGCGCGGCTTGATCACGCGAATCTGCCCCTCCGTGAGGCCGAGCACGGGCGCGAGGATGCGACGGACGTGAAACGGCACCTGCGTCGAGGTGAGGATGACCAGCCGGTCGTCCTCGTCCCAATAGGTGAGCGTCACCCACGGCTCTAGCGGCACGTGCTTCATCTTCTGCGTCTCCACCTCGGTCTCGAAGACGTAGTCGGCCTCTGCGCACGCCGCGTCCACGTCGCCGATGTCAATTCTCACCTTGGCGACGAGGTTCTTGGACGGGTCGCTATCGCCGAAATTCACGTAATCCGGCTGGTCGTGGATGATCGGCGCGCCCTCGGCCATCGCTGCGTCGAGCGTGAGGACGGGCGGCAATACCTCATACGTCACTTTGATAAGTTCCAACGCTTGCGCCGCAATCTCCGGCGTCTCGGCGGCAACGGCGGCGACACGGTCGCCCACGTAGCGCACCTTGTTATCGAAGCTGACATAGTCCAGTGGGCCGGGAATCGGGTAGCTCTGCCCCGCCGTCGAGTAGACCACGCGCGGGACATTCTTGTAGGTCAGCACCGCGCGGACGCCGGGCAACGCCTCGGCCTGGCGCGTGTCGATGTCCTTGATGCGCGCGTGGGCGTGCGGGCTGTGCAGGATTTTGGCGTAGAGCATCCCCGGTCGCTCGAAGTCGGCAACGAACGCGGGCAAGCCTTGCGCCAGCTTGGGCGCGTCCACCTTGGGCAGTGGCTTACCCACCACGGCGAACTTCTCCGGCTCGGTTGTCACCACGACGCGCGGCTGCACCTTGACGCGCGTCTGCGTATCTATGCCACCACCGCCGCCGAAATCCGGCGGTTCGGGGGAATCGGGCGGGGCAAACAGGCCCTCCGGCGGGCGGAACAGCGCCTCGCCGAGGTCACCGAGATCGGAGCCACCGACTACAGGACCGGGGTCCTCGCCGCGCAGGTACGCCGCCGCGCGCAGAATCGCCTGCACCGGCTTGACGTAGCCGGTCTCACGGGAGACGATGCCGCTGATGGCGTCGCGCACCTCGGCTTCGGTGGGGCGCGGGTTGCGGTCGAGCAGCGCCTTCCCGGCGAGGATGAGCGCGGGCGTGTCGTAGCCGCTCTGGATCGCGCCGGTCTCGATGAACGCGCGCTGGAGCGGGTGCCACTCGGCTTTCTGATTCCAGCCGGGATGCTGATGCCCGCTCAGCCCTTCGACGGTGAGCACAGTTGCACCGTCGGCCTGCGCCGCCAGCATGACGACGCTGCTGCACAGCTTGCCGTTCAACAAGACGGTGCTGTAGCCGTCCGTGCCGTCCTCACTGCCGAACTTCACGCTCTTGATGCCGCTGCGCCGCAGCAAGTGAAACAGCGTCTCGCGCGGTTCGATATCGAAGGTGCGGGGGGTGCTATTCAAGGTCATGGTAATTTTCATACGTCACTCCTCGGAAGCTAAACCACGAATCTGCACGAATTTTCACGAATCAAGTCATCATATTCGTGTGGATTCGTGAAGATTGGTGGTGAAATTTACACAGGTCGCTGTAGGGTTCTCTTCCGATCACCAAGCGTTTGCCGATTCCATTATAGCACAACCTGCCGAAGATTGCCGAATGATGCGCGGATTCGCGTAATCCGTGTTATCAATCACCACGCAAGGTTTAGTCCGCAAGACTATACTTTTCCTATACTTTTAGGATAGTGACACCGCCACGGTTTTGCCCTAAAATCAAGGTAACTTTTATCAGGAACCGGCACAAATGCAAGTATCTGGCTGCTCACCAACGTAACTGCAACATACCTGCCATAAAACGCAAACGGTGCGCGATAAGAAGAAAGTTATAGTATAAACTGAGACATTGGAATCATCCAGAATTAATGAACACTCGAACAGAGATCGGGGAAAAGGGACACAAACTATGAAATCACAAACCTGGTTGCGGAAAGTTACAAACATTTTTATGGCACTTATCTTCGCGTTGAGCGGCCTGACGACGTTGATCCCGGCAGAGCCGGTGGCAGCGGCAGGAGTGTTGAGCGTGTCCCTCTACAGCGCCGCAGGCGCACCGTTGAACGCCTACAACCTGGTCGTAGACTCAAACGTCGAGTCACCGTCCACCTATGCGCCCTCGGTGGCGACGGTGGCCGTGCGGTTTTGTAATACTGCCCCGGCGGGGGCCGGCAATGATTTGACCAACGTGGTGGGCTACATCGGCGATTTCAATGGGACAAGCAGCAAGCCGGGGCTATATCCACGCCGTTATGTGACCGACACTCTCCCGGCTAACTTTACGACATTGCATCCTGTCCTGAACAATCAAGGCTCCTATGCGTTCACCCACGTCGGCGGGGCGCAGGGAACGGCGGATGCTTCTCGTTACATTGGCACATTGACGCCAGGCGAATGTAGCGTGCAATACTGGCACTTCACCTATCCCCAGTGCGAGAACAACCCCGATGGTACTGCTGATACACCGCCCTGCAATGTAGGGAACTCGCCCACCTGGGGTGACTCGGTCAAACCGCAGGATGACCTCTGGCTCAATTTCGATGTGTGGGCCACCGCTGATGGCAACCCACTCGGCGCCGGCAGCCCAAACGCCACCTGGAAGATGACCATGCGCAATGAAATTTCGGCGATGGCGAACAAAATCGAGCCGAACCCCAACGGCGCGTGGTTCAACACCAACACCAACGTCGTCCGCCCTGGCGATGTGATTACATCAAACGGCGTTATGTACTCATTCGGCAACATCAACCAGGGTTTCGACAACGACGGCGACTTCGTGCCCGACTACAACGCTTGGGCGCAGCCCCTCGGCGCACCGGATTTCGACCCCACCTGTTTCCGGCTCATCCGCACCTCGACGGTGCTGACCGTCTCGCGTTCCAGCGGTCTGCCCCCGCTCATTTTGAACTACACCGATCAGCTTTACTACACCAACCTGCCTGCTAACAATACCGGCGCGATTGGCGAAGTGCGCTATACCTTCCTGGCGCTCAGCGGCCCCTGCTCACTGCCGATGTCCCCCTATCAGGAAGTCGCTTCCGGGCGCGACAACGAAAAGTTCAACGGCGACTATGGTACAGGCATCCCGCCGGTGGTCAGTTCCGCACCCGAGGTGGCAGTTGATAAAGGCAGTAGCCCCGCTACTGTGGGCGCCGGCGCTGAGATCGCCTATACGATTGCATTTACGAACAATGGCTCTACCTCGGCGGGTTTAACGCTTGTCAGCGGCTGGGATGTGAACATGCCGTTGGTCATTAGCGATACGATCCCCATCGGATTGCAGTACGTGGGCGGCAGCGCCAGCGCCACGCTGAACTACACCCCAAGTTCGTCCCCTGGCTACACCGTGCGCTTCTCGACCGACAAAGGCGCCACCTGGACGAGCACGCTGGCCGACGGCACCCCCAGTACCGCCGCCAATCCGGTCTGGATTCAGTGGTGGCTCAGCGATCCGCTGCCGGCAAAGCCCAATAGCGGTCCAAACACGTCTTCTGGGACGGCGACGTTCCGCGCGCGCGTGCCGGCGAGCGGCTATACCGGCAGTCCCGTGATCGAGAACAAGGGATGTGCGCAGTTCGACGGCGGCGCGCCGTTTGCGTGCGATACGGCGACGAATCTGTTGACGGGCAACAACAGCATCGGCGACTTTGTCTGGCGCGACGAGAACAACGACGGCGGTCAAACCGGCGAGACGGCAAACGGTATCAACGGCGTGAAAGTCACGCTGTATTACGATGCGAACAACAACGGCGTTCTGGATAACGGAGACCTGGAGTATGCAACGCAGAATTCGTACACCAACAGCAGCGCCGGTTACTACAGTTTCACCAACCTGCCCGACGGTCGCTTTATCGTCAAAGTGGATGCCTACGACAGTGACCTGCCCACCGGCTATCGCCCGACAACCTCGACGTTCTACGCTGTGGCGCTCGATCCGACCGGCGCCACCACCACTCCTGTCAACCATGCCACGGCTGACTTTGGCTTTGGGCCGTCACTGACGATAGCCAAAAGGCTTTTGGGTGATGTTTATGAAGGACGCGAGATTCTCTATAGTATTTCGCTCTCTAACAAGCGGCCTGGCACCGGTACGACGGTGGGCAATACCTGCGTCTATGAATTTTGGGCGTCCACCGGGAGCACGGCTAACGCGCCCAAGAACTTCACCGACTATTACAAAGCCTTTGGCGAACCGGATGGTGGTTATGCTTATGGTAACTTTGCGATCGGCGCCAACCGCTGGATTAAAGGCACCGGGTATGATCCGGGACGCGCCAGCGGGACGTTTAGCAAGATCGAAGCCGTTTTTCCGCTTTACATAAGCGCGTCCCTGAGCGATGATTCTATACAGACCTTGCTGTATCAGGGAGCAACGCAAGTAGGAACCACCAATGCATTTGACTCGGCTTATTTGAATAGTAATCACTTGGGTCTAGCCAACGCCAAATATGCGGTATGGGATATCACCGCTAGTAGTTTTGCTCCTGGCGGCAGTTGGGATTGGGGCGATTTTAGTCTGCTGACGCTGCACCTTCAACCCAATAAGTCCGGAGGCGCCGATCCCAGCGTTATTTACCTGGATGCCATGGGGTTCCGGGTCACCGTGAACGGCACTTGCCCGACGATTGACACCAACGATATCATGACGACAGTGCCGCTGACCGACACTTACAACACCACCTACCTGGAATTCGTCTCCGCCGAGCCGCCGCACACGACCTACAATGCCTCCACCGGCGTCATCACCTGGACGAACGTTGGCCCGATCTATCCAGGCGAGACCAAGACGGTCTTCGTGCGCTTCCTGGGCAAGAACATCGGCACCTCAGCGGTCACCATCAACAACTCCACATGCAGCACCGGGACCTCGTTCTCCGATGGCGGCGCGGCCAATAACGCATGCGCCACAGCAACGGGGGTTATGTTACCCACAGGAAGCATTAACGGCTATGTGTATAGTGATCCCAACAGCAGTGGGTGGAACTATAGTCCTGGCGGAGGAGATTTGCCCATCGCTAATGTTCCAGTAACGATTTACGGGTGTTACTCTACAAGCACCGGTGAACTGATTACTTCACCAGGCAACAATAACACCTGTACTCAGGCAGGCGGGGAATGGCGCGCCAGGACTACGGTTTTGACTAACGCGAGTGGGTATTATGAGTTTACCGGTTTGTTGAACGGCTTTTACTACATTCAGGTAACAAGTAGTGTTTTACCTGGTACAGTAACCCAAACAGCTGAAGCCAATGATGATCAGAGTGTAACTGGCACACTGCCTAACACCACAGCACAAGGCCAGACTTGCGGTACATGCAATAGCACCTGGGGTAATTCAGCCGGCAATCTGGTACAAAATAATATGATATTTAATCCAATAGATAGCCCTGGCGAAACCATCAGCGGCGTCAACTTCGGCTATCGCATCAATCCCGGCGTCTATGGCTCGATCTGGGAAGATAACGACGGCGACGGCGTCAAGGAGAGCACGCAAGGTGAAGGGCCGATCAGCTCGGTCACGGTGTGGCTCTATGCCAACAGTGATTGCAGTGGAACACCTGTATCAACCACATCCACGGATAGCGCTGGGCGTTACCAGTTTGGTAATCTCAATGCTGGGACAACGTACTGTATCGCTGTGGACACCAGCACGCTACCCGGCGGCAGCTCAGTCTGGTCGCAGACCGGTGAGAACGACGGGTCAGTAAACAATCGTATCACGTTCACCGCCACAGCCGGTGTGCTCTCCGGCTCGCACGACTTCGGGTTCCGCAAAGTAGGGTCTTACACCATCGGCGACACGCTCTACTACGACTGGAACGGCGATGGGACGCAACAAAGCCACGAAGAGGGCATCCCCAACATCACCGTAAGCCTGTATGAAGACACTAACGGCAACGGCATCGTGGATGCCGAGGATGCCCTGATTGCCACCACCGTAACGAACGCCAGTGGTTTCTACCAGTTCACCACCTTACCGTCCGGCAACTACCTGGTGATCGTGGATACCGCTGATCCCGATTTCCCCAAGAGCGTCGTCCAGACACAGGATCCCAACGAGACCGGTCTCTGTGTCACCTGCGATAATCGCGGCAAAGTCACCATCACTACCGTTTCGATAGACACTATTGACTTTGGGTACTGGCCCAACGGCTCCGGCAGCATCGGCGACACGGTCTACCGCGACATGAACGGCGACAGCGTGCAGGCCGGCCCCCTCGAAACCGGCATCGCCAACATCACCGTCTGGTTGGAGGTGGACCTCAACAATGACGGGGCCTACACGCGCGTTATGACCACCACAACGGATAGCAGCGGCCAATACCTCTTCTCCGATCTGCCTGACGCCAGGTATCGCGTGGTGGTCGACAGCAGCGACCCCGATCTGCCGAAGGATGGTTTCAACTCCCCCTACATCCCCAGCACGCCCACGACTACGGCGCAGATCATCATCAGCAACGGCAGTTCCTATATGGACGCGGACTTCGGCTTCAAGCCGCTCGGCGCCATCGGCGACACCATCTATTGGGACGCCAACGCTAACGGCGACATGGACTGGAACGAGACCGGCATCGGCGGCGTAGTGATTACGCTCACCAACACGTCAATCATCACGTTGAGCAACGGTACAGTGTATCCAGTTGGCGCGTACACGCTCGTGACGACGACCGACAGCAGCGGGCAATATCTCTTCACCGGCCTCGTCGCGGGGACGTACAGGGTTGAAGTTGGCACTATCACCGGCAATCCTGTCCTTACGGGTGACCCGGATACGAACGGCATCCCCTGTGCGCCCGATCCAGGCGCGCCGTGGAGCGCCTACTGCGACAGCCGTACCACCGTCACGGTCAAGACCGGCACGGTCTTCCTCGGCGCGGACTTCGGCTACCGGCCCAAGGGCGTCATCGGCGATTTCGTCTGGTTGGACAGCGACGGCGACGGGGTGCAGGATGACAAGGAGCTTGGCATTCCCGGCGTGGTGATTACAGTTACACCTCCGGTTGACGTCGATCTAGGGCGCGGTCTGGGGCAGCCGATCACGACAACGACCGATTTCGACGGCTACTACAGCTTCGCCAACCTGCCTGACGCGACTTACACGGTTGCCTTCGCCACACCTGCCGGTATGACGGCGACGAGCGGCTCACAAAGCGTGGGCGGCTCGGCGACGGTAGTCATCACCAACGGCGTGGTGACGAGGATTAACGGCACTGATTGCTCCAACTGCGATCTCAACATCGACAGCGGCTACCGGTACAGCGGCGCCTATTCAGTCAGCGGCACGGTCTTCTTCGACGCGGGCAACACCACCGATGGCACGAATGACAAATACGGTCAAACCGGTGACGTCGCTTACGCCAATATCACCGTCTATCTGTGGAAAGATGGCGCCATTGTCGGTGAAACAAAAACCGATGCCAGTGGCGTTTACACCTTTACGAATTTGCCGGCTGCTGGCGGTTACACCGTCTCCGTAGATCGCAATGGGGTGCTTGGTTTGATGGCGCTGACCGCTACACCCAACAACACACCGGAGGTCAAGAACTTCAACACATTTACCATTGAGACGGGCCCCATCACACAGCAGGACTTCGGCTTCTACGCGCTTCTGGATATGGGTGACCTGCCGACTTCGTATGAGTTCGTTGTGGGCACTCCCACCATAACACAATACACCACGCTCTTTGCTCATGAGGGCGCGATGCACATCAATACCTCCGGTACTGTCAGCCCCACGATCTACCTGGGTACAGTGTGGGACAACGAAAAGGATGGCCAGCCCGATACGGACGCCGGTATGGGTTCGAGCGGTGGAGATGAAGGCGACGAAGATGGGATTAATTTATCACAACCATGGTATCAGGGAGAAACCACACAAATCGCCATCACCGTCTACGACAACGACCCCACCTACAAGCCCTATGTTGCCGGATGGTTCGACTGGAACCAGGATGGAAAGTTCGGTGAGACGGAACTTGTCAAGTTCGGCAACCTGGCCCACGGCTCCCACCTCATCAACCTGCCGATTCCTGCCACATCGAAACTAGGCCGCATCTACATGCGCTTCCGCATCTACCAGACGCAATCCCCGCCGGAAGTGCTCTCTCCGATCGGGGCGGTCATCAACGGCGAGGTGGAGGACTACTGGAAATTCAACGAAAACCCCACCGCCATTACCCTCGCTGCCTTCAAGGCCACGCCGCGGGACAACGGGATCCTCGTCACCTGGGAGACGGCAATGGAGCTGGATAATGTGGGCTTCAACCTCTATCGCAGCACGACTGCGGCGGGGCCGTACACCCAGATCAACGACACCCTCATCCCACCGCAATTCCCAGGCGAGGTCATGGGCGGCTACTACGAATGGCTGGATACGAATGTGCAGCCCGGCGTGACCTACTACTACAAGCTGGAAGACATCGACCTCAAGGGCGTGAGCACGTTCCACGGTCCGGTGAGCACCGCCGTTGTCACCGCGCCGACCGCGGTGCAGATGCAGCAGGTCGCCGCGCACGCGCCGTTAGCCCCGGCAGTCCTGGGGCTGTTCATGCTGGTGGGAGTGGCGTTCACGCGCCGCCGGCGACGCGAAAGATAACTATTGTGGGACGCGGATTTACGCCGGGGCGCGTGCGTCCAGCACGAAGATCGGCGTAAATCTGCGGTTAATAATGTGGGCCCGGTGATACGTCGAGCGCGAGGGGAGACCTCACGCTCGATGTGTGTATGGCACACAAAAAATGGGATGTTGAGCAAATTCAATAATAATGGTGATGCAGCCAACGATAATTGACAATCTACGCGACAAGTGGTAACCTATGAGATGAGCCTTGCAACTCAACCGTTCAACGCTCAACCTGTAACCATTCTCGAAGCGTGTCACCGAACCTTCGGTACAGTCCCGATCACAAAAATGATGGCAGGACTATTTGACTAACGACTATCAGACGACTTGCAGAGGAGCACAACGATGCACTGGATCATCTCACTGGCCTGGCTTGGCGTTTTTGCGTTGACTGCGGTAGGGCGCACATTGGAAAGCGGCATCTGGGAAGGGCATGTGACCTTTGGGCGGGGAGGCAACAGTTTCACCCCATGCGGCTCGAAAGAGACCTGGTGGGTGAAAAGCAAGGGCTTCAGCAAAACCGCCGAAAAGCTCCAGGAGGACTACAACCGCATCGCCCAAAAACCTTACGAACCGATCTACGTGCGTGTGAGCGGCGACATCAGCCGCAAAGGCCAGTACGGACGCCTCGGCTCATACCAACGTGTGCTCTACATCGAAGAAGTGCTCGAAATCCGCCCCAAGCAGGACACCGACTGCAAGCCGGCAAAGCGGATGAACGAATGAGTGAGTGAGTGAATCGACGCGGCGGCGAATGGGCAGATAAGCAAATAGCCATCTGAGGTATAACGGCGTTTGCATGCGGTGGCGCGGTCGGAGACCGGCCACCGCTTTTCGTGTGTCGTCTGGATCGGCGATCCAGACCAGGCGAAATTGGATCTACTGAGTCTTTGACAAAAATGCTCCAAGGGGATCGTCAGATCCCCGCTCTGGTCTGGCTCTGGCGATCTAGACCAGGCGAAATTGGATCTACTGAGTCTTTGACAAAAATGCTCCAAGGGGATCGTCAGATCCCCGCTCTGGTCTGGATCGGCGATCCAGACCATGCAAAATTAGATCTACTGAGCCTCCTCTGAGCTCAAGAGCACCGGCAGATAAAGCCTGTACAATCCTACGCTCACGATGCGCGACACACTCTCCTGGCTACAGGCATTAGCCGCCGTCATGATGACGGTATACGGCAACACAGCAGTGTGCGCCGGGAACGTATGGGTGACAACCTCCCCGTGGACAAGCGGATTACCATCTCCAAAATCCCACGCATAATCGATCGGCGGCGTAGCTAACAGCACCGTGCCGGTAAATGTGACCATCTGCCCGCCGGCAGGGCGGGACGGGGTGTAGCTGAAAGACGGCTCAACCACCGGTATGCACTCTGCAGCAATCGCGGCAGTGGTCAAGTCACTGTAGGCCGAAACGCCTGTGCCGGACGCCGTCACGCGCGCGGTGTCGGTGATGCCGGTAAAGATGTCCCAGGGAACCGTGACCAGCGTAGTGATCGGTGCGGTTGCTTGCGGCCCCACCATCACCAACGTGGGTGTCAACGTCGTCGGCCATGTCGCGCGGGAGAGCGTGAGACTGTAGACGTCGGTGATGTTGCCGGTGTTGGTCAGGGTGAGCGTGTACACCACCGTTTTTCCCACATCACCGTTTTTCATCATCTCCGGCGGCCACAGCGTCAGACCGTATACCGCATCCGCCGTCGTGCGAAGCGTCGCCTGCGCGCTGAGGGACGGCGCGCCCGCCGATGTCACCGTCACCGTGACCGCATCCGCCGCCCCAGCCAACGCGGTCGCAGGGATCGTGACCGTCACCGGCAGCGTTGTTGCGCTTCCGGCAGACAACGGCCCGATTTTCTCCGGCGCCATGGTCGGCCAGCGCGCGCCGGTCAACGTGACGGTGAAGCTATTCGTCGCCGTCCCGGTATTGGTGACAGAAAACGTTGCGCTCACCGTCTGCCCCGGCGCGCCCGCCTGCTCGACCAGCGGCGGCGCGAGGGCGACGGTATAGCGCGCCAACGCCGCATCCACCGTCGCTTTGCTGTCCAACCGCCCGTAGCCGTAAATGTTATTCGGCCAGCCGCTGCTGCTGCAATCAGTCCAAGCGATGTGGAACGCATGGTCGTTGAGCAGTTGCTCCGTCGCTGCGATCTGATTCTTAAGCGCCGGCACCGCCGACCACAACAGCGCCACCGCCCCGGCGACGTGCGGCGCGGCCATGGATGTGCCGCTCATCGTGCTATAGGTTGCATAGCGCACGCTGGAGCGGACGCCCGTGCCAGGCGCGGTGAGGTCGGGTTTAGGGCGGTTGCTGCCGTCCACCGTCACCGGGCCGCGACTGCTCAGTGAGGCGATGGTATCTCCGGTCGCCAGCGCGCCCACAGTGTACGCCGCCGCGTAGATCGCCGGCGGTTCACGCACCGTCGAGCAACTCGGACCAGCGTTCCCCGCCGAGACAACCGTCATAATGCCGGCCGCGCGCTGCGCTTCCACGGCAGCTTGCAGGGTGGACCACGAGCAACCTTCGGATGGTGGACACGTCCACGAGTTGTTGGTCACGTCGGGCGCTTTGCTCGGATCGCCCTGGGCCGGCGCGCCGCCCACCGGATACGGCGCGAGGAAGAACTCGAAGCACTCCAGGTACGTCGCCGGGGTGCCGTTGCCTTGATCCATATTGCGGCAGCCGATCCACTGCGCGCCGGGCGCCATGCCGATCTGGTTTGTCCCGCCGTCGTCGCCGACGGCTATCCCCATGGTGTGCGTACCGTGACCATAATCGTCGCACGGCGCGGGCGAATCCGCGCTACAGGAGGCGTTGTCGCTGTGAATGGCATCGTGCCAGTTGTAGTCGTGGTTCGCCGTCACGCCGTTCCAACCGCGATAGTGCGGTTTGAGGGCGGGATGCGTCCACTCGTAGCCCGTATCCTGCCCGCCGACGACGATGCCCTGACCGGTGAAGCCCAGCGCCCAGACTTCCGGCGCGCGCACGTAGGTGATGTTCGGTTCGATGGCGGTGGGCGCGGCGGCGAGCAGCACGTCGAATGGACGCGCGGGCTGCGGCAGCGCGTTGTGGATGCGCGGGTTGCCCTCGATGCGCGCGACGTCAGGCCGCGCCGCCAGTGTCCGCACCAGGGTCGCATCGCCTTTCACCCAGATCAGGTTGACGATGTAATAGGCGCGATGCTCCACACCGCGCGCTTCGAGCCACTTGAGCAGCGGCGCTTGCGAAGTCTGCGCCGTGCGCCACAACCTCTCGTAGACGTAGCGCCCCTTCTCCGCTTTCGTTTGGAGTCGCGCTGCGCCACTCAGATCGGCCTGCTCGGCCAGCACGACGAGAAACTCGGCCTCCGCGCCATCGGCGGTGTACGCGAGCACCCACGGTGCGATTTTGTCCGGCGCGGCGCGTAATGTGGCGGAAGGCGCGCCGGACAGGCCGGTCAACAACACCACAAGCAAAACGACGCGGTAGAAACGATTCATCGGCTCACCTCTAAAGGAATGCTACTTCAACGCTTAAGGCGGATCACCATCCGCCGTCCTCGCCACCCTCCCCCCCTTAATCCCCCCCAATGGGGGGAGAAGTTATGTTTTCGATAGAGAATTTCCCCCCTTGGGGGGGAATTAAAGGGGGGAAATCAGTCCTTGTATCCTATTATTGGCTTCGTAAAACAACAGGCAAGTAGACGTAGACGGTCGTCGGCTCAAGCGCCGTCGTCAGAATGGCCTGTGCCTGCACCGAGGGCGCTTCAACGATGGTGGCGGTCACGGTCAACGTGAGCGGAGCCGCCAGCAGCGCCGTGCCTGATTCAGGGATCGTCACGGTCACCGTCACCGGAGCAGCGCTGCCGAATGGCAAGATCATCTGCGCGGGGACGATCTGCACCGGCCAGACGCTCAGCGTGGTTGTCAAAGCGACCGTCGCCGGCAGCGTCCCAATGTTGGTCACGGTCAGGTAATGAGACACCGTAGCTCCAGGTAGCCCAGACCGGTACGATACCGGCGGCGACAGTTCCAGCTCATAGGGGGCCGCCACCGCAGTCGATAACGCCAGCTCTGCCGGCGACGTCAGGGCCGGCCAGAAGGCGATCACATGGCTGGAGAACGTATCCAGATCGGTTCCGTCCGGGATCAGCACCGTCCAGGTAAAGGTCTGCACGGCCTCAGCGTCCGACGTCAGATCACGCCAGATCAGCATCCCCGGCGTGACGCTGGTGGCTGCCGGTGAATGGGATAACACCGTCACCGACGACGGCAGTGTAAGTGTCAGGACGCCGTTCGTCATCGGCAGCAGGCTGTCGTTGAGCACCGTCAGGGTGTAGGTGATGGGGATTCCAGGCCACACGCGCGTTGGTTGGGGTGTCAGCGCCAGTTCCAGGCGGGCCGGGGGCTGCGACAGGCCCAGCCACGCCAGACCATCACGCAAGATTGCGGCACGAGTCGCGCCGTCGGCGACGCCCTCCACCCCAAAGGCAAGGTAGATGAGGCGGTGCGCGCCATCGTCTACGGCCAACCCTGCCGCGCCGGTGGTGTAGGTGAAGACCGGCGTGGCCGCCGCGTCGTAGGGCGCGATCACGTCCGGGCTGGTCTGGTTGTTCGCGCCGTCCCCGCCGGTCAGCGTGGCCGTGATCCCGTGGTAGAAGGAGAGGCCGGTAGTCTCCGTGACCCCGGCATTGTCCTGGACGAACGCAGCGTGCAGGACATCGCGGAAGAAAGCGCCGTTATCGTTCTTGATATCCATCCCGATGTTCTGCCCGGTCACGAACAGCCGCCCGCCGGCATCAAGGTACGACACCAACGTGATCTGCTCGGCGCGCGTCAGACTGTTGAGCGCGTCGTCACCGGTGAACCAGAGCACGACAGCGTATGGCGAGAGGACTTGAATCGTCGGCGAACTTTGCGTCGCCACCGTCCACCTCGCATACGGAATGCCCAGCGCGTCCAACGCCGAGAGGAAATAGGTCTCGTAGTTTGCTCCGACATCGTCATCGACGACCAGAAGCGCCGGTTTTGGCTGCAGGCGAATCGTGTGCGCTACCCTCGTGCCCGCGGTGATGGTGACAAAGCAGGTACGCGGCCAATATCCTTCTGCCGTCGCCGTGAACGTGTACACCCCCACCGGCAACTCCAACGTCAGGGTCGGCGCCGCCGTCCACGTCATTCCCCAGCCCGCCAGGGTGACGGTCGCCGTCAACGGTTGCGCCGTCCCTACTTCGGCCACCGTCAGGGACAACGTTCCCCAGGGCAGCCGTTCCAGCGCAAAATCTTGCACGGTGGTCTGGCCGATGGTGGTGGAGACGGTCGCCGTGCCGTTCACGTACCCCAACAACGAAGCGGTCACGGTGTACGTTCCGGCGTACAGGGTCAGGGTATACTGTCCGGCGGCGTCGGTCCAGGTCACATCCTGAGTCGTACCGCTGTCTGCCCTCACCTGCGCGCCGGACAACGGAGTTCCTGTCCCGGAGACAACGACCGTGCCGACCAGCGTGCTACTGTCCACCAGGTTCACGAAGGCGGCAGAAACCGGCCCCCAGAAGCCGTTGGCATCCTGTCCGCGCACGTAGACGAGGTGTCGCCCGCGTGCCATGCCGGTCGTGTCGATGTGGACCTGCACGGTTTCAGCCGGCTCATCGAAAGCGCCATCGACCGCAGACATCGGAACAGGCGTGCCGCCATCCCACGGCGACGTCCCCAGATAAACCTCCGCGGCCACGATCTTTTGCCCCGTGTTCTGGCTGTCGGCGTCGTTGAGCGTAGCCTGCACGGTGATGGGCTGCCCGATCAACGCCGAGTCCGGCGTCGCCGTGACGGCCTGAACGTGCGGGCCAAAGGAGGTGATGTAGGGCGTGCGCGCGACTTTAGCCGCATAGAGCAGTGCCTGGACGTTGGGCTGGATCAGTGCATCGTAGCGCGAACAGGCCGGATA
>JAIOAS010000130.1 GCA_019873725.1 Chloroflexota bacterium
GCGGTTGCGCGGGTGATTGTACTTTTGGGCAAACGCAGCCACGGCGTCACGCACGCGGGCGCGCTGCGCCTGGTCGGCCACCTCATCAAGGCCATCCAACAGCACCAGCACCCCACCTTCGCCGAGCAAGCGTTTCAGGTGCGGCGCCCAATCGCCCACATCCTGCTCGATAAAGCGCCACAGCCCCTCGGCGCTGCCGTCGCAGTGCGGCGAGCGGGCAAAATCGCGCAAGACTACCAAAAGCGGAAAGAGCGCGCCATGCCGCCAATCTTCGCCCAGACGTTGTAGCCAGCCCGCCTCCGGCTGCAAGATTTCGCCTGCCAGACAGAGGCACAGGTGTTTGACGAACGTGGATTTTCCAGAACCAGGATCACCGAGCAGCACCATCGCCCGGTCGCGCGCCGCCGCTTCCAGCGCCGTCAGCGGGCGGGTTTCACCCTCGCGCACACCGATGCTCCGCTGCTTGGGCTTGCCTTTTTCGCCGGTTTTCTCAGCATCCACCTGCACGTAGGTTGTCGTATCCAACGTGGTGTACACATCGGCCAGGCCCATCACCCGCTGGCGAATCTTGTCGGACTCGAAGGCTTTGGGGTCAATGTATTGCAACATCAACGTGTTGCAGATGATTTGCAGGCGGCGCAGATAGGCGTGTTGAGCGGCGGTGGGGTCGGCGGAAGGTTGTGGGGGTTGCGCTGCAGGTTGTGGGATTTCTACGGGTGGTTGGGGGGTTGGGGTGACAGGTGGTTGGGTGGTTTGGGTAGTTGGTGGTTGGGTGGTCTGGTCTGGCGCAGGCGTCTTTGCTTTTTCCTTCGCCGCCAACCGCGCCAGCGCTTCGGCGTGCTTGTGGTCTTGCTGACGCATTTTTTCCACCATCGGCAAAACGCGGATGACCAGATAGGCAACAAAAGCCAAAATCAACACCGCGTAGAGCAGACCACGCCCACCTTTATCCATCCACTGCGGGACAAGGAGTTCCGCCAGAATGGAAATGAGCAGAATCACGACCCCCAAGACGATAAACTCATCCTGGAGTTTAGCCATCGCTTCACGAATCGTGCTTAGCAGGTCAGGGGCGTGTTTCAACGGATCGGGGGTTGGGTTATCGGGTAATGTATCGTTAGTCATAGGCGCTGCCTCCACAAAAGATAACACGGATGAGCGAAATACACGATAGGCTTGTGAAGGTGCGCGAACCTCCAGTTCGCCTACACCTACACCAGGATGCATCTAACGGTAGCTACAAGATAGTCACAGTCTCGGCCGGCCCGTCCAATTGCAGATTCAACATATTCAGCACATCCCGACCCAAGAGCACTTCACGCGCCTGTGGATCGGCGGCGACTTCAACTTGAGATAGCACTTGTCCGGCGACGCACAAATCAAGCTCATAGATTTTAACGGGCTGACGTTCGCCCCACGGACTGCGCAGATGACCGCCCCCCACAACCGGCGCGCGCAATTGCACCAGGTACTCGCGGGGGACAATGCTGATATCGGCCCCGGTATCCAAAATGGCCGTCAGTGGGCCGAGCGAGCAACCGGTTTCAGGCGCGCCCAAGGCAACTTCGATAGCCGGCATAGGTGGCGCGTAGCGTTGACTATAGGGATAGCTGTTCATGCTTCACCGCACGCGAAACGAGGGCTGCGGAATTCCCACTCACGGTCGGGTGACTCCGTGACTGGCGTGATCAGGATCACCTCATTGCCATACAGCCGGCGCATTTCCCGCGAGAGGGCCTTGCGGTCCGCGCCGTGTCCGACGACCTTTCCCTGCCGTAAAGCTATATATTGTCCAAGATAACGCTGTTTGAGCTGCGCGTGCTGCGCGTGATAAGCAGCGAGTTCCCGATCTATCTGTTGTTCGCGGGCTTCCCAGATATACCGTTGGACAGCCTCATTGACCACCTCCTCGATAGCTTTATCCTCGCGCCGGGCCAGGGGGATCAATTCCGTCACCAGTTGGTCTGAAAGCATCACAGCATGACTGACCATCGTCGCCTCTCTTTCTATCACTTAGCCAATGTATCCTCGAGCTCATCGTTTCGGTAGTTATAGCTTGATTTGAGCAATAAACAAGTCGAAAGATGGTGCGTTTCAAGTCCTTGACACCCCGGTTAAGATATGGTATACTATTTCGTAGACGAAATATTCTACACCGAAATTTTCGCAGTCGAAGAAGTATGGAGTAATAAGAAGTATGGAGTAAGAAATACGGAGTAAGGATACCCAGACTCTCACTTCTTTACTTTTTACTCTTTACTCTTTACTCCCTCTAGGAGGCACTGATGAACGAACCTGAACGCACTCCGGCCCTTGTCGCCACACAGAAGTTTCTCAGCCTGTACCGCTATCTGCGCCAGTACAGCCAGCAGATGCACGATCAGGGCGTGCGCGGGCGCGAGTTCGCCACGCTGCGCTATCTGCACGAGGCCGGGCCATGTACGATCGGCCAGGTGCAGGAGTACATCTACATCAGCCCCAGCGCCGCCTCCGAGTTGCTCTCGCGGCTGGAAAACGCCGGCTACGTCGAGCGCACACGCTGCAAGAAGGACCAGCGCGTGGTCTACGTGGACCTCACGCCCGAAGGCCGCCGTCTGGCCGAAGAGACCCCGCTGGGTGGCATCCCCCTGCTCCGCGAGCGCATCAAGACCCTCTCCCCCGAACAACTGGCGACCGTCACCGCCGCCTTCGACATCCTGCTAGACGTGATGGAGATTAAAGAATGAAGCAAGAAGCAAGAAGCAAGAAACAGGAAGCAAAAAGCAAGAAGCAAGAAACCAGTCTTCAGTCCGCAGTCCGCAGTCCTGACGCTCCAAAATCCAAAATCCAAAATCCAAAATCGAGCGATCTGAAAATCCTCCTGCGCTGCTTTGGCTATCTGCGGCCCTCCTGGAAGCTGATGGTCGGCGCATATCTGACGATGTTGTTCATCAGCGCGTTAGGGGTGGCGAATCCGCAACTGCTGCGCTGGGGCATTGACCAGGGCATCAAGGCCGGTGATATGGGCACTTTGGGATGGGCGGTGCTGGGCATCCTGGGACTGACGCTGTTGAACGGCGTGTTCAGCTTCTTCCAGGGCCGCTGGACGGAACTGGCGTCGCAGCAGGTGGCCTACGATATGCGCAACGACATTCACCGCAAGCTTTCGACGCTCTCGTTCGCGTACCACGACCAGGCGGAAACCGGTCAACTGCTCTCGCGCGCCATCCAGGACGTGGATCGCATCCGCTTTATGACCGGACGGGCATCGCTGCACCTCATCAACGGCATTGTGACGTTTACCGCCACCACGGTCATCATGCTGACCATGAATCCCCTCCTGACGCTGCTGGCAATGCTGACCGCGCCCTTGCTGTTTTACCAGACCTTCACCTTCGCGCGCAAAATCCGCCCCATGTGGCTGGCCTTGCAGCAGCAGATGGCCGTCTTGACAACGCGCCTGGAGCAGAATCTGCGGGGGATGCGCATCGTCAAAGGCTTCGCCCAGGAACCGGCAGAGATAGCGCGCTTCGAGGCCGAAAATGCAAAGTGGTTCCAGATTGCGGCAGATTCGGCGCGGCTGCAATCCATCAACGGCCCGCTCATGGGGCTGATCACCAACATCGGCTCGATCTTCATCCTGTGGTACGGCGGGCGGCTGGTGGCGCAGGGCGGCTTGACGATGGGTGAGCTGGTCGCGTTCACCGCCTACATGGGCCAGTTGGCCGGCCCGGTGCGGATGCTGGGGCGCGTCATCCCTGCCATCGTCCAGGCGATTGCTTGCGGTGAGCGCATCTTCGACATCCTCGACGCCGAATCGGAGGTCAAGGAGGCGCCCGACGCCGTCGCGCTGCCGGCAGTGCAGGGCCACGTGCGCTTCGAGAATGTGTCCTTCGCTTACTTTGGCCGCCACAAGGTGTTGGAGAACGTCACCCTGGATGTGCCGGCCGGCCAGATCGTCGCCCTGCTCGGCGCGACCGGCTCCGGCAAGACCACCATCATCAACCTCATCCCGCGTTTCTACGACGTGACGCAGGGCCGCATCACCATTGACGATTACGACATCCGCGACGTGACGCTCAACTCGCTGCGCGCGCAGATCGGCATCGTCCTGCAGGAGACGACGTTGTTTGCGGACACCATCCGCGCCAACATCGCCTTTGGCCGCCCGGACGCCACCGAAGCGGAAATCGTCGCGGCAGCGCAAGCGGCGCAGGCGCACGACTTCATCCTGGAGATGCCCGACGGCTACGACACGAAAGTCGGCGAGCGCGGCGTGACGCTCTCCGGCGGGCAGAAGCAGCGCATCGCCATTGCCCGCGCGCTGCTCAAAGACCCACGCATCCTCATCCTCGATGATGCGCTGTCCAGCGTGGACACCGAGACGGAGCGGCTGATCCAACTGGCGCTGGAGCGGCTGATGCGCGGGCGCACCTCGTTCGTCATCGCGCAACGGTTGAGCACGGTGCGCCTGGCCGATCAAATCCTGGTGTTGGAGCACGGCCACATCGTCGCGCGGGGCACGCACGAAGAGCTTTTGCGCACCTCCGGCCTGTATGTCGAAATCTACCAGCGGCAATTGCGCCCGCAGGAGGTGGCGGAAGTGAAAAAGAGGCAGGAGGCAGGAAGCAAGGGGGAGGAGGCAGGAGGCAAGGGGCAGGAGGCAGGAGGCAGGACGCAGGAGGCAGGAGGCAAGAGGCAAGAGGTGGGCGGCAACGGGCAAGAACCGCCAGATTATGTCTCACGCCTCACATCGCAAGACCCCCTGCTCCAAAATCCGAAATCCAAAATCGAAAATCTCCAATCGGCGGAGGTGGCACGATGAGCCTTTCCATCGGCGGCGTTTCGGGCATTGGCGGCGGGCCACGCGGGATGTTGGACAGCTTCGGGCGGCACGGGGAGGAAGAGGGGCGCGCCTTTGACCGGCGGATCGTGCTGCGCCTGCTGGCGTTTCTCAAGCCGCACTGGCGCAAGATGGTGTTTGCCTTGCTGACAACGTTGGTGACAACCGGCCTGGGGCTGGCGACGCCGTACCTGGTCAAAGTGGCGATTGACCAGTACATCACGCAGGGCAACACCGTTGGACTGGATCGCGTGGCGCTGCTCACGGCGGCGGCATTTGTCGGGCTGTTCGTCTCATCGGCGGCGCAACAATACACCCTGTCGCGCACGGGGCAGCAGGTATTGGCAACCATGCGCAACCAATTGTTCGAGCATTTACAGGCGCTGCACCTGGGCTATCACGACACGCACATCATCGGCGTGACCATCTCGCGCGTCTTCAGTGACGTGGGCGTGATCAACGAACTGCTCTCCCAGGGCCTCATCACGCTGGCCGGCGACATCTTGTTGCTGATCGGCATCGTCGTCGTCATGGTTTCGATGAGTCCCAAACTGGCGCTGCTCACCTTTGCGGTGATGCCGCTGATGGTGTTGGCGACGAGCATCTACGCACGCCACGCCAAAGCTGCCTTCCGCGAGACGCGGGCAACCAATGCCGGCGTGGTGGGCGATCTGGCGGAAGACATCGCCGGGATGCGCGTCATCCAGGCGTTTGCCCGCGAGAACACCTCGCAGGCGCGCTTCGACGAATCCAACCGCGCCAACCGCGACGCCAACGTGCGGGCAATGTCGCTCTCCTTCATCTTTATGCCGGTGGTGGATTTGTTGGGGACGCTGGCCACGGCCATTGTGTTGTGGTTCGGCGGGCGGACGGTGGCGCAGGGCGAATTGACGCTCGGTGTGATCGTGGCCTTCCTCACCTACGTCACGCGCTTCTTCCAACCCATCCGTGAGCTGAGCCAGCTCTACACGACGATGCAAGCCGCCATGGCCGGCGGCGAGCGGGTGCTGGAACTTTTGGACACTCCGCCAGCCATCGCCGACAAGCCAGACGCACAGGAGATTCCGACCATCCAGGGCCGCGTGGAACTGCGCGATGTGGATTTTGCCTACCGCGTGGACGGTCCGGTGCTGCACAACATCAAC
This sequence comes from Chloroflexota bacterium, assembly GCA_019873725.1. Classification (GTDB taxonomy): domain Bacteria; phylum Chloroflexota; class Anaerolineae; order B4-G1; family SLSP01; genus DSWT01. Next base: position 5,968 of record JAIOAS010000130.1, read on the forward strand.
CTGACCATCGAGCCTGGACAGACGGTGGCCCTCGTCGGGCCGACGGGCGCGGGGAAGACGTCCATCTCCAACCTGATTGCGCGCTTCTACGAAGTGACCGCGGGCGCAGTGTTGATTGACGGGATTGACGTGCGCGACGTGGCGCAACGTTCGTTGCGCGCGCAAATGGGCATCGTGCCCCAAGACCCGTTCCTCTTCTCCGGCACGATTGCCGATAACATCCGCTTTGGGCGGCCCGACGCGCCGGACAGCGCCGTGGAAGAGGCCGCGCGGCTGGCGAACGCGCACGACTTCATCACCCGGCTGCCCGACGGCTATGCGACGGTCATCCAGGAGGGTGGCGTCAACCTCTCACTCGGCCAGCGGCAGCTCATCTGCATCGCGCGCGCGGTGCTGGCCGATCCGCGCATCCTGATTATGGACGAAGCCACGTCCAGCGTGGACACCGTCACCGAGGGGCTGATCCAGGACGCGCTCGACCGGCTGCTTGCCGGGCGCACCGCCATCGTCATTGCCCACCGTCTCAGCACCGTCCGCCACGCCGACCTGATCTGCGTGCTGCAAGACGGCCGCATCATCGAACGCGGCACACACGAGGAGCTAATCGCTGCCGGCGGGCTATATCGGGATTTGTACGAGCGGCAGTTTATGGATGCGGTGAGCTAGAAGTGAGAATACAAGCAACAGAATGTAAGATACGCCATTCGTTATTCGCTATTCGCTATTCGTTATTCGTTGACTTGCAAGTCCCCGATATAAGTATATACTTATAATATATACTATCTGTGGAGGTGAACAATGGAAACGGCGAAACTGTTTACAAATGGGCAGAGTCAAGCCGTGCGGCTGCCCAAGGCATTTCGTTTTGCCGGCTCGCAGGTGTACATCAAACGGATGGGGAACGCCGTGGTATTGTTGCCCTATGAGGCACCCTGGCAAACGTTGATCGAGAGCCTGGCCATGTTTTCCGACGATTTTATGGAAAATCGCGCACAGCCGGAAACGCAAATCCGTGAGGATATGTTTGTATGAAGTATATGCTGGACACCAACATCTGCATTTACTTGATTAAGCAACAGCCGCCGCAAGTCTTGCGCCATTTTCAAACCGCCAGGGTTGGAGATATCGGGGTGTCTTCGATCACCGTCGCCGAATTGCAGTATGGTGTGCACAAAAGCCAACACCCGGCGCAAAATAGCGCAGCACTGGCGCAATTCTTGCTCCCACTGAGCATTGCCGATTTTAATGCCCCGGCGGCGCTGGCCTACGGCAATCTGCGGGCGACGTTGGAACGCAGCGGAACACCTATCGGCGCACTGGACATGCTGATTGCAGCGCACGCCTTGAGCCTCAACGTCACGTTAATCACCAACAATCTCCGTGAGTTTTCCCGGGTTCCGGGTCTAAATGTAGTGGACTGGACAACAGACTGAGAACTAACAACTGGTTCTCAATTCTTAATTTACCGATTCTTAATTCTTACTGTGAGGTACGATGCGAACGTTAAAGTTTGTTTTTGGTTACACACGCAATTACATCAAACCGTTGGCGCTGACGATTTTCAGCATGTTGGCGTTGGTAGCGGTGCAGTTGGTGGCGCCATGGATCATCCGGCAGATGGTCGCCGCGGTCAACACGCCGGGCAATCTGGCGGAGGGCCTGAAGACCGTGAGCCGGTTGGCGATCCTGGCGCTCATCATCTACATCGCGCGGGCGTTCCTGCAATTCCTGCGCAGCTATATGTCGCACGTCGCCGGATGGGGGGTAGTGGCCGACGCGCGCAACGAAATCTATGCGCATTTGCAACGGCTCTCCCTGCGCTTCTACGAGGACAAGCAGACCGGCGATCTGATGTCGCGCATGGTCAACGACTCGGACATGTTCGAGACGCTCATCGCGCACGCCATCCCCGACACGCTGGTCAACATCTTGATGCTCATCGGCGTGATGGTGGTGCTGGTCAATCTGAATGTACAGTTGATGCTGCTCAGTCTGATCCCGGTGCCGCTCATCATCTTTGCGGCGCGTGGTTTCTCCAAGTACGTGCGGCCGGCCTTCCGCAAGCGCCAACAGGAACTCGGCGAACTCAACGCCACGCTCAACGATAACCTCTCCGGCATCCGCGAAATCAAAGCGTTTACCCGCGAAGAAGTCGAAGCGCAACGCATCGGCAAACACATCAGCCACTACCGCGACTCGCTGCTGCGCGCGCTGCGGCTCATGGCGACCTTCCAACCGTTCGTAGAGTTTTCATCGTCGCTGGGCACCATCGGCCTGATCTACTTTGGCGGGAAACTGGTCCTGAATCAAGTGCTGCCCCTCGAAGACCTGGTGGCCTTCTTCCTTTATCTTGAGATGTTTTACCAGCCCATCCGCGCGTTGAGCGGCGCATGGGAAAACGTGCAGCACGCCATGGCCGGGGCGGAGCGCGTTTCCGAGCTGCTGCAAGAGACACCCGAAATTTACGACAAGCCGGATGCCATCACGCTGCCCGGCAAGGCCAGGGGCGAGATCAGCTTCCGCAACGTCAGCTTCCACTACGTCAAAGGCGACACCGTGATCTCGAACATCAACCTCGACATTCCGGCAAACAGCGTTGTGGCCCTGGTCGGTCCTACCGGCGTCGGCAAGACCACACTCGCCAGCCTCATCCCGCGCTTCTACGATGTGGTGGAAGGCAGCATCACACTGGACGGGTACGACATCCGGGACCTGTCGCTGAAAAGCCTGCGCCAGCAGATCAGCATCGTGCTGCAAGACGTGTTCCTGTTCCACGGCACCGCCCGTGAGAACATCCTCTTCGGTCGCCCCGACGCGACTGAAGAAGAGATCGTCGCCGCCGCGCAAATCGCCAACGCCCACGAATTCCTCATCCGCCTGCCCAACGGCTACGACACGGTCATCGGTGAGCGCGGCGTCAAACTCTCCGGCGGGCAGAAGCAGCGGCTCGCCATCGCCCGCGCCGTGCTCAAAGACGCGCCCATCCTCATCCTGGATGAAGCCACCTCGTCGGTGGACACGGAGACCGAGATGCTGATTCAGCAAGCGTTGGAGCGGCTGATGGTCGGGCGCACCACCATCATCATCGCGCACCGCCTGTCCACCATCCGCAACGCCGACAAGATCGCGGTGTTGGAAGACGCCGGCATCAAAGAAATGGGGACGCATGAGGAGCTGATGGCGCAGGACGGCCTCTATCGCTACCTCAACGAGGTCCAAGGGTTGCTGAGCAACCACCAAATCGATCCGCAGTGGGAGGCGTGGGCCACCACGCGCATCGGGCACGAGCGAGGCAGAAGCCTGGCGGTGAGCGCGGTCAACTAACTTGTGATTTTGCCTAAAAGTGGTATCCTTGCACGGTTAGTCGCTGCCGCACAAAGCAGTTCCAGTAGATCCAAAAATGCTACCGGGGATCGTCAGCTCCCCGTTCCGGTCTGGGTCTGGCGATCCAGACCAGGCAAAATTAGATCTACTGAGTCCCAATAGCTGCATTGGCGCGGGATGACAACCATCCCGCGTCTTTGAGTGAGGTGGAGCATAAGTCCACCCGCAGCAACAAAACAATGAAGGAGTAACAGGTCTATGAAGCAACGCGGTTTGTCATCACTCTTTTTGCTCTTGATCATGGTCGGCCTCATCAGCCTGCCACTGGGCTGCTCGTCTGGCTTATCCGGCTCGGCCTCTTCTTCTGCCTCGACCGGCCCGACCCCGACAGCCATCCCCACCTCAATCGTGCCAACCAATCCAACCTACCAGGTGCAACGCGGTGACGTCGTCCGGCTGCTGCAATTTTCGGGGCGGGTGGCGCCGGTGCGCGAAGAGGAGCTTTTCTTCCGCGCCAATGGCTACGTCGAAACCGTCTACGTGCGCCGCAATGACAGCGTCAAAGCAGGCGATCTGCTGGCCGAGTTGGAAGTCACCGACCTGAAGAACCAGATCACCCAGGTCGAGGCCGAACTGGTCGCGGTGAAAATGAACAACGACCGCCAGCTCGCAGAGGCCATGGCCAACGTGCGCGCTCGGGAACTGGCGCTGGCTAAACTCCAGGCCAGCGACTCGGATACGCAGATTCTCAGCGCGCGCATCAACCTGGAACGGGCCCAGGAAGCACTGGCGGATGCAAAGGTCGAGTACCAGGAAGCGCTCGACCGTCCGTGGGAAAAGGAAGAGGTGCGCGAGCGGTACGCCGAGGCAGTGCGTAATGCGCAGTGGAACCTGGAACTCGCCCAGGCGCAATACAACGACGCCCTCAAGGCCAGAGAACGCCTGAGCTACGATATCGAACTGGCGCAGCAAGACCTCGATCTGGCGCGGATGCGGCAGGCGGAAATCGAAGCCGGCCTGGACATCACGCGCACGCTTCTGAGTCTGCAACGTTTGCAAGGTCAGTTAGCCGATGCTCGCATTATTGCGCCCTTCGATGGCGTCATCCTCTCGACCAACATCATCGCCGGTTCGCAGGTCCAAGGATACAAAACCGTGATGACCATCGCCGATCCTAGCGAGCTGGAAATTATGGCCGATTTGTCGACAAACGAAATGAGCGAACTGACCGAAGGCGCGGTGTTGGTGGCCGAAGTCATCAACCGCCCTGGCGAGATGGTTCCCGGTTTTATCCGGCGTCTCCCCTACCCTTACGGCGGTGGCGGCAAGATCGAAGGCGTGCAAGACGAGGACACCTCCACACGCATCACGCTGGAGAAGTCGCCTACCGAGCTGGGCATGCGGGTCGGTGACCGGGTGCGCATCACCGTCGAGTTGGAACGTTCTGTCAACACGTTGTGGCTGCCGCCGCAGGCTGTCCGCACCTTTGAAGGGCGCAACTTCGTCGTCATTCAAGAGGATGGAGGACAACGTCGCCTCGACGTTACCATCGGCATTCGTTCCACCGAGCGGATCGAGATCCTCGACGGGTTGAGCGAGGGACAGATCGTCATCGCGCCGTAAGCCCCACCGCAGCCATGCAAACATCGCAACACTTACGGGCGAATTTTGCTGCCGGCTGGTCCACCATTGGCGTGGTCGCCAAACGGATCATCTCGCAACCGGGCTTGATGCTGGCGACCACGCTAGGGTTGATCATCGCCCTGGCATTGATGATGAGCATCCCCCTGTACGCCGATGCCGTCTATCACCGCATTTTCCTGAAGAACCTTGCCCAGGCTGAAGGACAAAACCAGTCCTCGTCTGAGGATGCCATCCCTCCGCTGACCTATCTGTTCCGCTATGATGGCAGCATTCATGGCCCTGTCGAGTGGGAACAAATCCAACCTGTACACACCTACATCACCCAAAGGGCCGCGGGCGACCTGGGATTAAAACCGAAAATGACGGTAAGCTACTTCAACACCGATCCCTTCGGCCTTTTCCCCGGTACGGCTTCCTCATTCAAGGAGATGCAACCCCCCCTCATCTGGGCTGGATTTGCCACCATCAGCGACATCGAGAATCACATCACCCTGGTCGAGGGCCGCTTCCCGAATGTCGCCTCGCCAGCGGTGGACGAGCCGGTCGAGGTGCTGGTCTATCAGGGATTGGCGAGCAAGCTGGGGTTCCAATCCAACGAAACGTACATCGCCTATCTGCAACTGCGCGTACAGGAAGGAATCGTGCGCGATGTACAGATTCCAATCCGCATTGCCGGCATTTGGGAGGCGAAAGACCCGCAAGAGACATTCTGGTTTATCAAACCGTCGAGCCTGGAGGAACGCCTCATCGTGCCAGAACGCACGTTTGCAGAGCGGATCAGCCAGCAATTGACAGGGGAAGTGTACGGCGGGGTATGGTATCTGGTCCTGGATGCCATCGACATTCGCCATGACGCAGCTTTGACGTTGATCCGCAATGGGCTTATCGTGCAACAGCAAACCTCCGGACTGCTGCCCAACATCAAGCTCACCAGTTCGCCTATGGACGCCCTGATCGACTACCAACGCTCGGCCAACCTGCTGACCATTCTGCTATACGCCTTCAGCGTCCCCATCCTGGGGCTGCTCCTTGCCTTCATCGCTCTCACGTCTGGGATGGCGGTTGAGCGACGGCGCAACGAAGTCGCCGTGTTGCGCAGCCGGGGCGCGCGGGCGCTGCAAATGGTCGGCATCGCGGCAATGGAAGGGCTGCTGCTGGGGTTGCTGGCGCTGGTGCTCAGTGTCCCGATAGGGATGTTTGTGGCCGGCCTCATCGGACAAACGCGCAGCTTCCTTGACTTCAGCGCGCAAATGGAGGCCCTGCGGGTCAACATGACAACGACAGGGTGGCGGTTGGGGCTTGCCGGTGTGGTGTTGGTCGTCATCGCGCAGGTGCTGCCGACGTTCGGCGCGGCGCAACACACCATCGTCTCCTACAAGCGCGAGGTAGCGCGCATGTTGCGCCAGCCCTGGTGGCAACGCATGTGGCTCGATGGCCTGCTGCTCATCCCGGCGGGCTATGGCGCGTACCTGCTGCGTCAACAAGGCAGCCTGGTTCTGCTGGGGGATGTGCTGGAAAACACACCCTACGAGAATCCGCTGCTGTTTCTCGTACCGGCGTTGGGGATTTTCGCGCTGACGCTGTTCTTCCTGCGCTTGATGCCCGCGCTGATGACCATCGTGGCCTGGATTACAACACGCACGCGGGCAGTGGGATTGTTGATGGCGAGCCGACACCTGGCGCGCACACCGGGCTTCTACACCACACCGCTGATCCTGCTGGTACTGACACTGAGCCTGTCCGCGTTCACCGCATCGCTGGCCTACACCCTCGACTCGCACCTCAACGATCAAATGCGCTATCGAACCGGCGCGGATATGCAGTTCGTGGATTTGGGCGAAGGCAGCCAGGAAAGCAGCCCTTATGCCGAGCTTGGGCAAACGGCCACCGACGACAGCACAACGACTGCCAGCGAAGAAGGCCCGCGCTGGTTTTTCCGACCGGTCACAGACTACCTGAATGCCCCAGGCGTCGAGAAAGTCACCCGTGTCGGGCGTTATCCGGCCGTCGCGCGGATGAGCACCGGCACGAAAAGCGGCGTCTTTATGGGCATTGACCGCGCAGAGTTCGCTCAAATTGCCTTTTGGCGCACGGATTTCGCCACCGAGAGCCTGGGTGGACTGATGAACGCACTGGCAGTCACCCGCAATGGTGTGCTCGTCCCGCGCAGTTTTATGAATGAACAAGCCCTGATGCTCGGCGACTCCATCCGCGTCACCGTGTCTACCTACGGTCAAAGCAACGAAATGGATTTGAAAATCGTCGGGCATTTCGAACTGTTCCCCACCTGGTATCCCTCAGAAGGGCCGCTCTTTGTGGGCAATCTGGATTATCTGTTTGAAAACGCGGGGGGACAATTCCCCTACAGCGTGTGGCTCAAAGCTGCACCGAATGCCGATTACGCGACGCTTGGTAAAACAGCCCTGAGCGGACACCCCCTGGATTGGAAAGCAGCGGCCGTTGACATCCTCGCCGAGCAACAGCTCCCCGAACGACAAGGGTTGTTTGGCCTGCTCTCGGTGGGATTTGCCGCCGCAGCAGTGCTCACCGTACTGGGGTTCTTGCTCTACGCGCTCTTCTCGTTCCGCCGCCGGTTCATCGAATTTGGCGTCCTGCGGGCCGTGGGGCTGTCGGGCGCCCAGATGACGGCATTCCTGGCATGGGAACTGGCGTTCTTGATTCTGACGGGTGGCGCGCTCGGCACAGGATTGGGGGCGTTTGTCAGCAAGTTCTTCATCCCCTTCCTGCAAATCGGCGTCGATGAAGCCTCACGCATCCCGCCCTACAGCGTGGACATTGCCTGGTCGGCCATCTTCCGCGTCTATGCCCTGTTCGGACTGCTGTTTGTGGTCGCGCTGATCATTTTGGTGGTGATGTTGCGGCGCATGAAGATCTTCCAGGCCATCAAGTTAGGAGAAACAGTATAATGGCACAAGAAGCATTTGTTATTTGTGATAATCTGGTGAAAATTTACAAGATCGCGGAGTTGGAAGTGGTCGCGCTGCAGGGCCTTGACCTGGTCGTCGGGCCGGGCGAACTCCTCGGCATCGTCGGCGCGAGCGGCAGCGGCAAGTCCACCCTGATGAACGTGCTTGGCGGGTTGGACCGGCCTTCCGCCGGGCGGGCGTGGGTAGATGGGCTGGATTTGCTCAAACTCTCGAACGCCGAACTCAACAACTATCGCCGCACCCGGGTGGGCTTCGTCTGGCAGCAGGGCGCGCGCAACCTGATCCCCTACCTCAATGCGCTGGAAAACATCAAACTGCCGATGACGCTGGCGGGACAGGCCGGGCGTGCCGCGCAGAAACGCGCCGAGGAACTGCTGGAGATGGTGGAGCTGTCGGACCGCAAAAAACACCGGCTCTCGGAACTATCCGGTGGCGAACAACAGCGCGTGGCTATCGCCGTGGCACTGGCGAACCAGCCCCGCCTGCTCCTGGCCGACGAACCGACCGGCGAACTGGACTCCGCAACCGCGTT
>JAIOAS010000131.1 GCA_019873725.1 Chloroflexota bacterium
CTGGTCAACGAGAGTTTGAACTTGCCGGACGGCTTTTTTTACCGCAGAGTTCGCTGAGAGCGCAGAGAAATTCTATAAATCTCTGCGAGCTTTGCGCTCTCTGCGGTGCAATATGTCTTTGACCACTACAGAAGTTGTAAATTTTGCATTTTGCAGTATTCTACTATAATAGATGCAGGTTGAATGCCTGCACAATATGATCCTACACCCTATCCCACAGGAGGCCCGACGATGGACATCATGAGAAAACCGCTGGTCACTCACATCTACACCGCGGATCCTTCCGCGCGTGTTTTTGAGAACCGGTTGTACATCTATACGTCGCACGATCTGGATCACGACAACCCGATCGACGACACCGGCAGTCAATACGACATGGTAGACTTTCACGTCTTCTCAATGCCGGATATGCAGTCCTTGCCGGTGGATCACGGCCCTATCCTGCACCTTGACGATGTCCCCTGGGCCGCCAAGCAAATGTGGGCCCCCGACGCCGCCTTCAAAAACGGCACGTATTACTTCTACTTCCCGGCAAAGGATCACGAAGAGCACTTCCGCATTGGCGTGGCCACCGGCCCCACGCCGACCGGGCCGTTTGTCGCCCAGCCGTCGTTTATCCCCGGCAGCTTCAGCATCGATCCGTGCGCTTTTATCGACGAGGATGGGCAAGCTTACCTGTACTTTGGCGGATTATGGGGCGGGCAGCTCCAGCACTGGCAGACGGGGGCCTTCGATCCCACGGCTGCGCCAGAACCCGAAGGCGACGTGCCGGCCCTGGGGCCTCGCGTGGCAAAATTATCGGCGGATATGCTCAGCTTCGATGGCCCCGTTGGCGAAGTCTCCATCGTCGACGAGAATGGAAGCCCGCTGCGGGCGTGGGACCACAATCGGCGCTACTTCGAAGGGGTCTGGGTTCACAAATACAACGGCACGTACTACCTTTCCTATTCCACCGGTGACACCCACTTTATCGTCTATGCCACCGGTGACTCGCCGACCGGGCCTTTCGTCTATCGCGGGCGGATCTTGGATCCGGTGATCGGTTGGACAACGCAACATTCCATCGTTGAGTTCCAGGGGCGGTGGTACCTGTTCTATCACGACGCTTCGCTTTCCGGCGGAATTGACAACAAACGCTGCATCAAGGTTGTGGAGTTCACCTACAACGCAGACGGCAGCATCCCGTTGATCAATCCTTGAGGCGTTCCCCAGGGCCAGCTCGGCGCGGATCGCCAAAGCAGGCTCAAAGCGCATCACCAAAGCATGCTTGAAGCGCATCACCAAAGCATGCTTGAAGCGGATCGCCAGATCCGCGATTCTTGCTTCCCATGCTCAAAGCGCATCACCAAAGCATGCTTGAAGCGGATCGCCAAAGCATGCTTGAAGCGGATCGCCAAAGCATGCTTGAAGCGGATCGCCAGACCCGCGATTTTCGCCCCCCATGCTCAAAGCGGATCGCCAGATCCGCGATTCTTGCTTCCCATGCTCAGAGCGGATCGCCAGATCCGCGATTCTCGCCCCCCATGCTCAGAGCGGATCGCCAGATCCGCGATTCTCGCCCCCCATGCTCAGAGCGGATCGCCAGATCCGCGATTCTCGCTTCCATGCTCAAAGCGGATCGCCAGATCTGCGATTCTTGCTTCCCATGCTCAGAGCGGATCGCCAGATCCGCGATTCTCGCTTCCCATGCTCAAAGCGGATCGCCAGATCTGCGATTTTCGCCCCCCATGCTCAAAGCGGATCGCCAGATCCGCGATTCTCGCCCCCCATGCTCAAAGCGGATCGCCAGATCCGCGATTCTTGCTTCCCATGCTCAGAGCGGATCGCCAGATCCGCGATTCTCGCTTCCCATGCTCAAAGCGGATCGCCAGACCCGCGGTTTTAAGCACATCACCAAAGCATGCTCAAAGCGGATCGCCAGATCCGCGACTTTTGCGCCCCACGCCGGGATCTAACGATCCCCGGCAAGCCTTCAGGCCACGCCGGGATCTAACAATCCCCGCCAAGCCTTCAGGCCAGGCGCGTGAAAAATCACTGCGGCAGATGGATACTCTGCCGCAGTGTCGTTATGGTACAGGGGGAGCCGATGCTCAGGCTTTGCGCCCCAACAACCGGCCCAACACCCCGGCGACAACACCGAGCACGACGCCAAAAACGACAGCCGCGCGCACGTCAAAGATCACCTTCACGTTTTCACCACCGACCTGATTGGCAGCCACAAACACCGCCACGGAGTCGGTCATCTTGACGTTTTCGGCGATGGTGACGACCACGCCGCCGTCGGTGACGGTCATATTCTCACCCATCGCCAGGGCAATGCCGCCCTCCTTGACGTCGATGAACTTGCCTTCGACGTGCGCAATGCCGCCCTGATTCACCGTCACCGTCTCCGCTTTGACGTTCTGCGCGCCGCCCTGCTCAATCGTCACCGTCTCCGCCACGATATCGCTGAGCACTTCGGGGCAGCACGGTTCCTCTTCCGCCGCCTCACCACATCCCGCAACGGCCTCTTCCGTCGGCACATTGTTCTTCAGTTCTTCGTCCATCGTTCCTCCTCTAACTGATTGTTGGATACCGGATACTGATCGTAGTATAGCACAAGTTAATCTCTTGAATAGGATGCGCAACAGGGTCTGTCCCTATTCCCATATTTAGCCCAAGTTGCTCCTTGAAGCGACACGGACTACACCTATCGCCGAACGATTTGCGATGCTCCGTATGGCGTTACGTCACGCCAGAACTAGTCATTCGTCACTATCTTTCACCCCCAAATTCGTTATGATAAGAGTGAATGAGGTTGTGGTTGGCAAACCAACCCAATTGGTCCCAACCCAGATGGTGAAAAATCCATCGCACCTCTCCTCCTTTCCTTGGCTGGTGGCCCCCCGGACTCCCCCTCGCCGGGGGGCCAAGCCGTTAACGTAAAGCGTAAAAATCCCCGCCATCCAGGTAAAATTGTATAGCGTCTTGCCTATGGTATAATGGAAGCAATCATTAACCAGGAGAACAGGATGGCAAAGGGCTTCCTACAGCGTATTTTCGGCGACGCCAATCAACGGGCGATCGCGCGGATGCAAAAGACAGTGCAAAAGATCAACGCACTGGAACCGACATTCCAACAGATGTCCCCAGAAGAACTCCGCACCCAGACGAACACGTTCAAGGCGCGCTTGCAGGCCGGTGAAACCCTGGACGACCTCCTGCCGGAGGCGTTTGCCGCCGTGCGCGAGGCCAGCCGCCGCACCATCGGCCTGCGCCATTATGACGTCCAGTTGATCGGGGGGATGATCCTCCACGAAGGTCAAGTCGCCGAAATGCGCACCGGTGAGGGGAAAACCCTGGTCGCCACGCTGCCGCTGTACCTCAATGCGTTGCAAGGGTTGGGTGCACATCTGGTCACACCCAACGATTACCTGGCGAAAGTCGGTGTCCAATGGATGGGACCGGTCTACCACGCGCTGGGTGTCACAGTCAGTGTGATCCAGTCCGGCGCGGGGCAGCCCGACGAGGCATCCTTCCGCTACGACCCCGACTACGCTTCTGCCGATGACCGCTACCAGCACCTGCGGCCCGTCACCCGCCGCGAGGCATATCGCAGCGACATCACCTATGGTACGAACAACGAATTCGGCTTCGACTATCTGCGCGATAACATGGTCATTGACCTGAGCCAGTGCACGCAGCGCCAGCTCCATTACGCCATCGTGGATGAAGTGGACAGCATTCTCATCGACGAGGCGCGCACGCCGCTCATCATCTCCGGGCCGGCGGAGGAATCCTCCGAGCTGTACCACCGCTTTGCAAGTTTGGTTCCGCGCCTGCGCCGGGATGAGGATTATGAGGTCGATGAACGCAATCAAACCGCCATCCTCACCGAAGAGGGCACCGCCAAAATCGAACGCATGCTCAACATTCCCGAAGAGGAAAGCATTTACGACCCGCAACATGCGCACATGCTCGCTTACCTCGATAACGCCCTGCGGGCCAAAGAATTCTACGAACGCGACAAGGAATACGTCGTGCGCGACGGTGAGATCATCATCGTGGACGAGTTCACCGGTCGCATGATGTTTGGGCGGCGCTACTCCGAAGGGTTGCATCAGGCCATCGAAGCCAAGGAACACGTGGAGGTGCGCCGCGAGTCGCTCACCTACGCGACGATCACTTTCCAGAATTTCTTCCGCATGTACAGTAAACTCGCCGGTATGACCGGCACGGCGAAGACGGAAGCCGAGGAATTGCGCAAAATCTACGGGTTGGAAGTGACCGTCCTGCCGACCAACGTGGAATACCAGGCGCAATTCGGCGACCTGGTCGAGCACGCTGTATCGCCCCAGGAATCCGGCGTTACCTTCGCCGGCGTGCTATCCGAAAATCACAACTATAAAGTCACCGTCTTCGACGCGCCAGGCGGCGCGCGCTATTACCGCCGCCTGGATATGCCCGATCAGATTTACAAGACTGAGATGGCGAAATTCAAGGCGGTCATCAACGAGATTGCTGCCGCGCACGAAGCGGGGCGGCCCGTGCTGGTCGGCACTACCGCCATCGAGACGTCCGAGCGGCTGTCGAAGATGCTCAAGGCACGCGGCATCCGGCACAATGTTCTCAACGCGAAGTATCACGAGCAAGAAGCCGTGATTATCGCGCAGGCCGGGCAGCCGGGCGCAGTGACCATCGCCACCAATATGGCGGGGCGCGGTGTCGATATCCTGCTGGGCGGCAACCCCGAAGGCATGGCCCGCGACGATCTGCGCCGCGAGCAGATCGACCTCACCCAGATTCGCTCGCAGGATTGGGAAGAGGCGTTCAAGATGGCGCGCGACGGTCAAGACCCCACCACCCGCTACCCGGAGCCGTGGGCCAGAATCCTCTACGAGCGTGTGCAGAAGTGCAATGCTGACCGCGAGCGCGTCTACGCCCTGGGCGGGCTACACGTCATCGGCACCGAGCGCCACGAGGCGCGGCGCATCGACAACCAGTTGCGCGGACGCGCCGGCCGGCAGGGCGATCCCGGTTCCAGCCGTTTCTACATCTCGCTGGAAGATGAGTTGTTAAGGCGGTTCGGTGGGGAGCGATTGCAGCCCTGGATGGATCGCGCCGGGCTGGAAGAGGCTCCGTTGGAATTCGGCGCGGTCGCCAAAGCCATCGAATCGATCCAGCAGCGCGTTGAGGGCTACAACTTCGACATTCGCAAGCACGTGCTTGAATATGATGACGTTGTCAACAAACAGCGCGAAGTCGTCTACAAAGAGCGCGCCAAGATTCTCAGCCGTGAAGACCTGCACGATGACCTGCTGGAAATGGTCGAGTCAGAAATCCGCCACATCGTCGAACCCAAAACGCAAGGTGACGAAGACGAGTGGGATATCGAAGGGATGCTCGCTGAACTACGCCAGGCCGTTCCGGCGCTGTACAATTTCACCGCGCAGAAGTTCCGCAACTTGACCCCCGATCAGATAATCGAAACGTGCGTCAAGGAGGCCGACCGCGCCTACCGGCTGCTCAACCAGCGCATCGGCGAGGATGTCTACCACTCTATGCGCCAGGAGGATGTCTCGTTGCAGGCGCTCTCCGAGACGCCGCGCCCGGATTTCGCTATGATCGTCAAGACGATCGATACACGCATCGGCCGGGACACCGTCGCCCCGTGGTACGATCAGCCCATTCGCCGGATGCCGGCGGAGATCGAGGAGCAGGTCAAACAGATCGTCATTGATGTGGTGCGCGTTTTCCGGGACCGGCAACTGATGCTCCAGCAATTGGATGGGCACTGGATCCGGCACCTGACAGACCTGGACATGCTGCGCGAGGGCATCGGGCTGCGTGCCATCGGTCAGCAGAAGCCGATTGTCGCCTACCAGAAAGAGGCTTACGAAACCTATCAGGAGATGTTGCAGTCCGTGCAAACGCAAATCGTGCGCTCGCTGTTCCAGCTCCCGCCGCAGCAGCGCCGTTCCCCCCAATGGGGGGGAGGCAGAGGAGGGGGAGGCCGCCAGCCCGTGCTCCGCACCAGCGGGGGCAGTGACCAGGCCGCCTCCAAACCCATGCCCGTGCGAGGCAGCTCAGGAGGTCGCAAACTTGGGCGCAACGATCCGTGCTTCTGCGGCAGCGGCAGGAAGTACAAAGACTGCCATCTGAAAGCGGATCAACGCGCCAATGTTGTGCGTTACGTCACCGGGCAATGAGCGGAGATGTGGCAATCCCCTTGAACCAAGCCGGTTGAGAGGCACTATGAGAACAGAGGACCTGACAGCACGTGTGATGAAGGATATGGATCCGGAGTTGTTCGATTTTGTAACGACTTACGTGGATTCGTTCATCAAATGGGATCTGCTGCGTTTTTTCTATGAAAATCCACGTACAATGGACACCGGTGAGAACATTGCGCGGTATGCAGGGCGTACCGCCAAAGACGTGCAGGCCGAGTTGCAAGACCTGACACGCCGAGGATTGCTGATCGAAATGCCGGTGGAGAACATGCGGGTTTACATGCTGAAGGCCGATCCAGAAATCAGAACGCGCTTGCAACGGTTTGTGGAAGCCACCCAAGATCGAGAATTTCGGCGCAAAGTCATCTACCACATGGTTCGACACTGAGGAGGATGACTATGCAGAACGTAAAGAGAGTCGCCACAGGCATCCCAGGATTGGACGCGATGTTGAACGGGGGCTTCCTGCCCCGCACGGCTAACCTGGTCGAAGGGGCGCCGGGCACCGGTAAGAGCACCCTGGGGATGCAATACATCTACGAAGGCGTGCGGCGTGACGAACCCGGCATTATCCTCACCTTCGAGGAGTTCCCCGAACAATATTACCGCGATGCGGAAGCGTTTGGGTGGGATTTCCGCGCCTTAGAACGCCAGAACAAGCTCAAGATCATCATGAGCAGCCCGGAAGTGACGAAAGCGGATTTGGAAAACGTGGAAGGCACTATCCAAAATCTGATCGCCGAGATGGGCGCCCAACGCATGCTCATCGACAGCATCACCCACTTCGAGGGATTGCACCAGGACCCGGTGGAGCTACGCAAGCTGATGTATGGCTACCTCAACGCGCTGAAACGCCAGGATTTGACGCTGATCCTGACGCGCGAGAGCACGCACCTCTTCGGCGAAGGTCTGCAAGGCCAGCTCAATGCCAGCATCCAATTTCTGGCCGACACCTACATCATGCTGCGCTACGTCGAGATCGAAAGCGCCGTGCAACGCGCCATTGTCGTCCTGAAAATGCGGGGGAGTGCCCACGATAGCACCATCCGCCAATTCGAGATCAATGCGCAGGGACTCAAAGTGTTGCAAGCCTTTGAGGGGCAGGAAGGGGTGCTCAGCGGCTCCCCCAAACGCATGTCAGAGTCCTTTATGAAAGCCTTCGTGAGAAGATAAAACGCCGTGTCTACCATCACCCTACGCATTATCCTGGGCAGCCTCATCTGGATAGGGGTTATCACCCTCCAGGTTATCTTGCTGACGATTGCACGTTTCTTTGAGCGCACATCCCAGCAACAGACGTGGTATCAGGTTTACCTGATTCCGATCCTGTTCACCGCCATCGCCGCGATCCGCTATCTCAACCGCATCTTCACCCACCATGCCCCGCCAGACTTCGCCGGAGACCCACTGGCGGATGTTCTGCTTCTGTCCGCCGGGCTGTTGTTGATCGGATTGGGCAACTTACTCCACGAGAAAATGATGGGAGAGCGCCGCCATGACCGATATTGAAGTGCTCACTTCGCATCTCGGCACGGGGATGTTGATCGGCATCCTCTACCTCAGTTGGCTGTTGCGCGTGCTGAGCCGCCGGATGAGTGAAGTGACCAAGATGCGAGCCTATTACCGTGGATTCGATCTCGGCAGCGCCTTGCTGATTATCGCGACGTTGAGTTACATCTTTCAGTGCAACGCAGCCCTGGCACAAAAACCGGCGGGGGTGCTCAGTGTCGAATTCACGCTGTTGACGTTTTACCTTCCCCTGGCATTGGGAGTCAGTATCAATCTCGTGAGCGCCATCATCTATTGGGGTTGGCTATTTCGACAACCTTTGTAGTCTGGGGGACTTCACTTATAATAGAGGTACAACGCGTTGTAAACGCTCGAGATAAGCCGTCATAGCAACCAGGATGGAGCGTTCATTTATGGTGCAAGACTTATTCAGAATACCACCCAAAGCACCGCCGCAGACTGCAGGCACATTATGGGGATGGGCACACAGCCTTCCCAAAATCGACTTACACCGCCATCTCGAAGGTTCGCTACGGCTGAATACGCTGGCCGAGATTGCGCTGGAACATGGGATCGACTTGCCGAGTTATGATGTGGAGCAACTCCGCCCCTACGTGCAGATCACCGATGACCCACCAGACTATCAACGCTTCCTGGGCAAGTTCGAATTATTGCGGCATTTTTACACCTCGAAAGAGGCGGTGCAACGCGTGGTACGCGAGGCCATCATCGATGCCGCCCACGACAATATCCGGTACCTGGAACTCCGTTTCAATCCTGAAGCCCTGGCGAACGCCCAAAACTTTTCACTGAACGATGTGGTCGAATGGGTCAAAGAAACAACCCTCGAAACGCAAGCCGAAACCGGCACGCGCACCTGTCTGATTTTAACCGTTCCGCGGCGGGAATCCCTCAACACGGCCTATGAGATCGTTGAACTGAGCATCGCGCATTTTGGCAACCTGGTGCGGGGCATCGATCTGGTAGGGGATGAGGTCAACTTCCCGGCAGAGCGCTTTCTGGAGCCGTTCCGGCGCGCCCGTCAGGCCGGTGTCAATATCACCATCCATGCGGGGGAATGGGCCAGCGCGCAGAGCGTCTACACTGCGGTCCAGCACCTCGGCGCGCAACGCATCGGCCACGGCATTCGTGCCATCGAGGATTCCAGTGTGGTTCAATTGCTGTACGACAGAAAAGTGGCGCTGGAAGTCTGCCCCACAAGCAACCTGCAAACCGGAGCCGTGCACGGCATGGGGCAGCATCCCCTGCTCGATCTCTACAACTTGCGGCTGCGGGTCACCCTCAATACCGACGACCCCAGCATCAGCGATACGACCCTCACCGATGAATATGTTGTCGCCCTGGCTGCTCTCGGCATCGACGAACGGCATATTTACCGGATGCTGCGCTATTCCACCGAGGCCGCCTTCATCCCGCCAGAGGAGCGCCCCTGGTTGATCAATACCATCCGGCAAGGATTAGCGCCCTACCCCGGCGCGGTCGCCGAATTCGATGCCCTATAAAGCAACCGGGTTTTGATGAAAACCCGGTTGCTGTTCATCCACTTGCTCAATTCTGTGAGCCGTACAACGAGGCCGAAGTCCCGCTGTACCACGCGGTACTAGAGCGTCAATTTAGCCAATCCCACAGGGGTATACGGCTTGGGCAACACGTCGCGCACCCCAAAGCGCAACAAATCCATCATCCGCTCGACGCGCACACTCGAAGCCACCACCAACGTCCGCGCGGTAGCCCCGGCTCTGGCAATCCGCTGTAATGCCGCCAGGCTGTCTGTGGCAGCCAACACGTCATCTACAACGATGACATCGAAGATGGTGAAATCTTCGACAGTGCCGGCATCCGCCACGCGGGTGACGGTGTTTTGCGCCGCGCGCAACGCCTGCTCGACAAAGCGACTCCACACGTCGTCATCATCAACGAGCAAATACCGCTTGCCGGCAGGCAGGTTGGCCGGGTCCTGGGGCGCGCTGCCGGTATGGACAGGCACGTACAATTCAAAGACCATCCCCCCTTGTGGACGGCGGTATGCCTGCGCCTTGCCATCGATCTGTTTGAGGATTTGCAGGCAGGCCGGCAATCCCAACCCGGCATGTCTGGCCCCTCTGGTCGTGTAGAAGGAGACCCAAATCTTGTCCAAATTGGCCTCGTCTACGCCGGGGCCGTTATCACCGATGCGCGTCACCACATAACGCACCCCTTTCTCTTCAACCAGATCGATCTCCACATCGATGCACGGGGCAGCGCAATCTTCCGTAGCCTCTAGCGCGTTTTGCAGGACGTAGCGGAACGCCCGGCTCAATTGCGTGGGATCCGCGACGGCGAGGGGTAAGTCAGGGGTGACGGTAAAATGGATCACCTCCGGCGCGATGCCCATCACCCGCACCGTATCTTTCACCACATCTTCGGTCATTACCGGCGCCGGTATGTACTCACGAGCCGGACCGATGAGGTGCTCTTTCACCTGCATAATCAGCCGCGCGCTGGCTTCGATGAGTGTCAAATCCTCCTGCATCGACTCGACAATCTCTGGATCGACGCCCGACAGCCGCGCCACATCCTCGCGCAAGCGTTGCACGCTCACCGAGATCGGCAACGCCTTGTTGCCGATCCAATGAATGGCTTCTGTGGTCGCCGTGGCTACGGCCTCGAAGGTCTTGGTGCGCACCAACTCCGCATGGGCCATCTCCAATGCCCGCAGCAGATGCGCGTTGTGCAGCGCCACCGCCAGTTGATCGGCCATCGCCTGGAGGGAGCTGATGTCTTCGTCGGTAAAAGCCGCTTCCTGCTCGCTCTGCACCGTCACCGCGCCAATCACTTCGTCGCCGACCACCAACGGGAGGGCCATCTCGGAGCGCGTCATCGGCAGATGGGGGTTCTTGAAGAAAACGGCTTCCGCGCCCACATCCAACGCGATACGGGCATGCCGCTGCGCGATCGCCGCACCGATCATCGACTGTCCACCGACCTGCAGCTTGTGGCCCTCGGCCACCATCGCTGCGCCGGCCTCCCCCCGTCCGGCGCGCAAGACGGCCCATTCCCCCGTTTCATCCAGCAGGAAAACCCCCGCATAGTAGAAGCCATAGGCGTCACAGATGATGTCCACCATTTTGTGCAACAGTTCGTCCAGGTCTAAAATCGACGTGACGCCCTTCCCTACATCCGCCGCCGCCATCAACAGCCGCGCCCGGCGTGTGGCCTGAGCCAGCAAGCGCGCGTTCTCGGAATACAGGCGCGCGTTTTGAATCGCCACCGCCAACTGGTCGGCCATCCCTTGCAACGCGGTGATGTCGTCCTCGGTGAAAGCGGCTTCTTCCACGCTCTGCACGGTCAATGCGCCGATCACCTTATCGCCGATGGATAAGGGCAGTGCCATCTCGGAGCGGGTCAGCGGCAGGTATTGGTTCTTGAAATGCGTCGGCTCATCGCCCACATCCAGCGCGATCACCGCTTTGTTGCGCGCAGTCGCCGCGCCAACCATCGAGTGGCCGCCGACCTGCAGCTTGTGGCCCTCGGCCACCATTGCCGCGCCGGCCTCTCCCCGTCCGGCGCGCAAGACGGCCCATTCCCCCGTTTCATCCAGCAGGAAAACCCCGGCGTAGTAGAAGCCAAAGGCGGTACAAATAATATCAACCGTCCGGTGCAACAACACGTCCGGGTCCAGGATCGACGTAATGCTGCGGCTGACCAGGGCCCCGGCATGCAGTAAAGCTGCGCGACGCTCGGCTAACGTTGGTGTCTCCATAGATTTGCTCCTTCACACGAGAAATGGGAAATGGTTAGTCCTGGATGATGCGCTCGATCAGAGCGATCAGATCCGCTTCACGGCCCTTGACGAAGTAGGCGCGCGCACCACGCCGGACGGCGTCCTTGGCCCGCTCGACCTCATCGAAGGCCGTCAATACGATCACCGGAAAACCGGGCTGCGCTTCCAAAAGCTTGCTCAATAACTGCAACCCCGCGGTGGGGTCCACCTCCCCCTCAAAATTCGGCATATTCAGGTCCAACACAGCAATGTCGAACGGCGTGTCGCTCGCCATCGTCTCCTTGAATAAGGCCAGCGCTGTCGTCACATCACCGACAGCCTCCACATCGAAACCGGCGCGCACCAGCGATTTCTCGACACTCCGCAACACCAACTTTTCGTCATCCACAAGTAAGACCTTCACTTCTTCTTTCATAACTTTTCCTCTCTCTAGAATCGAAGCCTACAAAAGTCTCCGCATATATTGACAGCCCCCTAAGCCTTCATCACCGGCAAATACACACTGAACGTCGTCCCTTCGCCCACCACACTCTCGACGGTGATTTTGCCCCCCAATTGATTGATGATTTTGACACAGGCGGGCAATCCCAGGCCGGTGCCACCGCGGTCGCCTTTGGTGGTATAGAATGCCACCCAGATTTTGTCGATGATTTCCGGCGGGATCCCGCTCCCGTTATCCGTCACATCGGTGACCACAAAGCGCGGATCGTCCGCCGTGCGCACCCAAATGAAGAGCTTCTTGTCTTCCACCTGGTACATGGCTTCCATAGCGTTTTTGATCAGGTTGATGAAAACATGCGCCAACTGTTCGGGATCGGCCAGTACGGGCGGGACGTCCTCGACAAGCAGAAAACGCACAGCCTCCTTAGGGATCGCCATCGAGCGCACCGTCTCTTGCAGCAGCTCAGGCAAGCGTACCGGCTCCAGATGTTTCTGGCGCGCCGGCCCGATCAAGTCTTCTTTGATGTTCAAGATCGAGCGCGCGCTCTGTTCAACGATGTTGAGGTCCTCAAAAATGGATTCCAGGTTCAGGGTGCGTTGCAAGCGCCGGAGGGGCTGGTGCGCCAGCTCCTCACGCAGGTGCTCCACGTCCAAATTGCCACTCTGTTCGGCAAGCGTGGCTTCAGCCGCCAGGAGGATTTGCGCGAATTTGTGTTCGCGCAGTTCAGGGGGGGCTTCTTTCAGCAAAGTGCACGCCATCAGCAGGTATTTCACCAGGTCCTCGCGCACGCGGGAAATGCTGCCCGGAATCGGCGCAGCCTTGTTCCCCACCCAGTGGATGGCCTCCCCTGTCGCCGTGGCGATGGCTTCAAACGTTTTCGTGCGGACCAACTCGGCGTGGGTAGCCTCCAAATCTTTGAGCAGACGCGCGTTGTCGATGGCAATAGCTAACTGGTCGGCCATGGTCTGCAACGTTGTCATGTCCTCAACGGTGAAGGCGGCCTCTTCCTTGCTCTGTACCGTCACCGCGCCGATGATGCGCGCCTGAGCGCCTGCCCCTACCATCAAGGGCAGCGCCATCTCCGAGAGGGTCAGCGGTAAGTGCGGATTCTTAAGGCGGAGCGGTTCTTCCGCCCCGTCCAGGGCAAGCAGCGCCCGGCGCTCGGCAATCGCCATGCCCACCAGCGACTGGTCACCGACCTTCACCTTGTAACCCTCCGCGATCATCTCCGCACCGGCTTCGCCACGGCCGGCCCGCAACACGGCCCAATCACCGGACGCATCAACCAGGAAAATCCCGGCATAGTAGAAGCCATACACATCGCAGAGGATGTCGACCGTTTTCTTGAGCAGCGCATCGGCATCGAGAATCGACGTGACACTGCGCCCGACCTGGGCCGTGGCTTCCAGCAACCGCGCACGCCGTTGCGCTTCTTGCAACAACTGATCGCGCTGAGCGTTCAATTCGGCGTTGCTCTTGAGTGCGCGCGTCAGCTCGCGGACCTTTTCCTCCATCCGCGCCACCAACGTCTGCTGGTAGGCGCTGCGGAAGCTCTCGTCTTCGAGTGTTTCACGGCGTCCCCCCAGGAAGTGGGCGACTTGTTCCTCGAAGGTATCCGCGTTGATCGGTTTGGCGATGTAGCCATCGCAGCCAGAAGCCAGGGCGTGCTCGCGCACATGCTCGGTCATGTCCGCCGTCAACGCGACCACAGGGACGTTGGGGAGCAGCGCTTTCACGCGGGCCGCGACCTCGTAGCCGGTGAATTGCGGGAGGTTCAAATCCACGAGGATCAAATCGGGCCGGATGGCAACGGCTTGATCGATGCCGGTAAGGCCGTCCGGCGCCTCGAAAAACGCATAATGGGCAGACAGCAACCGTTCCACGAGCCGTCTGGACGAAGGCGCGTCGTCGATGTAAAGAATCTTCGGCTTGGTTTCAGTCTGATCCATAACGCATAATGTGTTTGAAGATGGTATGTTTACAACCTTGATATTATAGCGCGAACACGCTGGCAATCAAGGTCACATTTGGGTGGGGTGCATTTCAGAATAGGGGCGACTTTTCTTAGATCGCACCACAGAGCACGCAGCGTCCGCAGAGTTACCGGAAATTTTTCCGCGCTCTCAGCGAACCCTGCGGTTAAATCAGACGTTTATCTGGCTTTTGCCCCCGAATTGAAATGCACCCTCAGATCGGGTATTCGCATCAGGTGAAGAGTTCAAGAAAATGCAGCAAGACCCGCGTGACCACCTGCACACCGATTACCAGCGCATCCTCGTCCACATCGAAATCGGAGGCGTGCAGGAGGCTGGCGATGCCCTTCTGCGAGTTGGCGATCCCCAACCAGAGCAGCGCGCCTGGTACGTGTTCGAGATACAGGGCAAAGTCCTCATGGGCATAGGGATATAAGGAGTGAAACTGCCAGACGTTCTCCGCTCC
>JAIOAS010000132.1:0-12130 GCA_019873725.1 Chloroflexota bacterium
TACCACTTTGTCCGGCTCAGTTGCCAGAATCTCAACGATAATGTTTTTCACACGATCAAATACATCGCTCATCGGACTAACCTCCTCAAAATTGTGGCATGATTGGTACGGGTGCAGTTTTCGACCCTGGTTGTATTTTATCCACAGCAGGGCAAAAGTCAAGAATGTCTGCATTGACGTAGTGGCGCTTTTAAGGTATAGTGGCGGCAAACCAGACAAGGATCACATGATGACCGATTCACAAACCAGCACCCGCAAGGATGAACATATCCGTATCAATCTGGAAGAAGACGTGTCTTTCGACCAGATGACGACCGGCCTGGAACGCTATCGGTTTGTCCACCAGGCGTTGCCGGAATGTGACTTGAGCGACGTGGATACTACCACCCGCTTCCTCGATCATCCCCTGGCCTTCCCGGTGTTGATTGCATCGATGACCGGTGGCACGGAATGGACAGGCAGGATCAACCGGATGTTTGCCGAAGTCGCGCAGGCCGCGGGCATCGGCATGGGATTGGGATCGATGCGGGTGGCTTTGGAAGACCCACAAGCTCTGATGACCTTCCAGGTCCGCCGTTATGCCCCTGATATCCTGCTGCTGGCAAACCTCGGCGCGGTGCAATTGAACTACGGGTACGGCCCCGATGCCTGTCGCCGCCTGGTCGATCTTGTCGAAGCCGATGGCCTTTTCCTACACCTCAACCCCTTGCAAGAAGCCCTCCAACCCGAAGGTGATACACGCTTCGGCGGGCTTGTGCGGCAGATCGAGGCCGTGTGCCGTGCGCTCGAAGTGCCGGTCATCGTCAAAGAAGTGGGAGCGGGATTGTCTGCGGAGGCGGCACGGATGTTGATGGAGGCAGGTGTGGCAGCGCTGGATGTGGCAGGGGCCGGCGGCACTTCCTGGAGCCAGGTTGAGATGCACCGGGGACGGAATACTGTGCAGCGCGAGGTGGCAGCGGCTTTCCGCAACTGGGGAATCCCCACAGCACAGGCCATCCGAAACGTGCGACAGGTTGCGCCGACCCACCCGTTGATCGCCAGCGGTGGGCTGCGGACAGGTGTAGACGTCGCCAAGGCCCTGGCGCTCGGAGCAGACGTCGCCACGATGGCGGCGGTACTGCTCCAGGCAGCCGATTCGCCGCAAACCCTCTATGAGCGAATCGAGATCATTCGCCGTCAATTGACCATCACGATGTTTGCAGCGGGCGCGCCGACAATCGCGCGGCTGAAGCAAACGCTTTTGGAAACAGTCACGTAGTTTTTAGTCACGTAGTTTTTTAGTCACGTAGTCGACAGTCGTGTAGTCTCAGGAGAGCCGAAAATGCTCGAAGGGGATCGTCAGATCCCCGTTCTGGTCTGGCGCTGGCGATCATCGACAGTCGTGTAGTCTCAGGAGAGCCGAAAATGCTCGAAGGGGATCGTCAGATCCCCGTTCTGGTCTGGATCTGGCGATCGTCGACAGTCGTGTAGTCTCAGTAGAGCCAAAAATGCTCGAAGGGGATCGTCAGATCCCCGTTCTGGTCTGGCGCTGGCGATCATCGACAGTCGTGTAGTCTCAGGAGAGCCGAAAATGCTCGAAGGGGATCATCAGATCCCCGTTCTGGTCTGGATCTGGCGATCATCGACAGTCGTGTAGTCTATCTGGCAGTTGGAGGTATGAGAATGGACCCTTTTGCGCGTTATCTACCGGCGCTCGAAGCTACGATGCGCCGGGCTATCCCCGATACAGAACCGGCGGCCCTTTATGGGATGCTGCGCTATCACCTCGGCTGGGTCGATACAACGTTCCGACCTGCCGCAGACAAGGCCGGGAAACGGCTGCGCCCCATCTTCCTGCTGCTGGCCTGCGAGGCCCAGGGCGGTGATTGGGAACAGGCGCTTCCGGCAGCAGCCGCCATCGAATTGCTGCACAACTTCACGCTCATCCACGACGACATCGAGGACCGCGACCGCACCCGCCGCGGGCGCCCGACGCTGTGGGCGGTGTGGGGCGAAGCTCAGGCCATCAATGCCGGCGATGCCCTCTTCGCGCTCGCGTATCGGAGCCTGTTCAATTTGCAAACTACGGGCGTATCGCCGGAGACGATAGTGCGCGCCGTCAACCTTTACACCGACGCGATTCTGCACATCACCGAAGGGCAACACCTCGACCTCTCCTTCGAGGCGGAGCAGCAGGTTGATGAGGCCACTTACCTGACGATGATCCGGGGCAAAACGGCGGCGCTGCTCGGCCTGGCCTGCGAGCTTGGCGGCGCACTCGCCGGCGCGGCAGAGTCGCGCCTTGCGGCGCTGCGCGAGTTCGGTGTGGAACTTGGGCTGGCCTTTCAGATGCAGGACGACTGGCTGGGGCTGTGGGGCAATGCCGAACAGACAGGCAAGCCGGTAGGCTCCGATCTGCGCAACCGCAAGAAGACGTTGCCCATCCTCCACGGAATGGCGCATAGCGCAGAATTTCAGGCCCTCCTCACCGGCGACGTTCCCCTCGACGACGCGCTCGTAAGCAAAGGATTGGCCCTCCTGGAAGAAGCAGGCAGCCAGGACTACACCCGCACGCAGGCCCTTGCGCATCATCAGGCCGCCCTCGCGGCGTTGGCGCGTTCCGAAGGGACCGGCGAAGCGCAAGCCGCGCTCTACGCGCTGGCCGAACAACTGATAGGCCGCACGACCTGACGCGTATCAGTCCATAGATTCGGACAAACCAAGCAACGTCAGGTTCAACGGTTTTAGCGTCTTGACGGCCTCGGCGATGGGGAACGATTCCAACACATTGCCGCGTATGGCAACCATCTGACCGCTCTCCCCGGCGATCAAATGATCGGCAGCATACGCCCCCATCCGCGTCGCCAGGAGACGATCATACGCGGAAGGCCGCCCCCCACGTTGCACGTGGCCCAGCACGGTCACACGCACGTCAAACCCCAGGTCGGCTTTACGCGCGCGGAGATAATCGGCTACGGCCTGCGTCCCGGGCTTCCAACCTTCAGCAATGACCAGAATGCAGTGCGCTTTCCCGCGGACGTAGGCGTCGACAATGGTGTCGGCGATCGTCTCCATTGAAGGGCCTTCGTGTTCTGGCACCAGGATCATCTCTGCGCCACCCGCAAGGCCACTGGCCAGGGCGAGATAGCCGCAATCGCGCCCCATCACCTCGACCAGGAAAGCGCGCTGGTGCGAAGCCGCCGTATCCTTGATGCGGTCGATGGCATCCAGGATCGTGTTCAACGTTGTATCCACGCCCACGGCCATGTCGGTACCGTCGATGTCATTGTCAATGGACGCCGGAACGCCAAACGTGGGGAAGCCCATCTCATGCAGGGCCAGTGCGCCCGCCAGCGAGCCATTGCCCCCAATCACCACCAGTCCTTCGATGCCTTCCTGGTTCAGTTGGCGCAGCGCAGTGCGGCGCACTTGAAGCTCCTTGAACTCCGGGCAGCGCGCCGTCCCCAGGAACGTTCCACCGCGATTCATGATGCCGCCCACATCCCGGCTGGTCAGCTCTTCGATCTCCCCGTTGATCAGACCTCTATAGCCCCAGCGCACACCGTAGGTCTTTACATCGTGATGAAGAGCCTCGCGGACAACCGCGCGGATACACGCATTGAGTGCCGGGCCATCCCCACCACTTGTCAAAACAGCAATTCTACGCATCGATTAACCTCCTGATATCGTCAAATAGTCGTTAGTCTTTAGTCGTTAGTCTTTAGTCTTTAGTCGTTAGTCTTTAGTCGTTGTCCGGTTCGGTCATCCGGTAAGGATCGAGCAGGGCAGCGAGTGTCTCTGCGGGCAGCACATTCCGCGCCGCGGCGACCTCGCGGACGGTTTTACCGGTGGCTTGCGCTTCTTTCGCAATCTCGGCAGCCCGGTCGTACCCGAGCACAGGGGCCAGGACCGTCGCCAACGCCAGGTTGCGCTCAACGGTTTCATTGCAGCGGTCGGCGTCGGCCTCAAGACCGGCGATGCAACGGTCGGCGAAAACCTGCGCGGCGTTTGTCAGCAGGGCAATCGCATTGAGGATGTTGTGCGCCAGCAGTGGCATCATCAGGTTCAACTCAAAATAGCCGCCCAGCCCGCCGAGTGTAATCGCGGCATCGTAACCGATGACTTGCGCGCAGACCATGATCACGGCCTCTGGAATCACCGGGTTGACTTTGCCCGGCATAATCGACGAGCCGGGCTGCACGGCAGGCAGCCGCAGTTCCCCCAGCCCGTTGCGCGGCCCCGATGCCAGCCAGCGGATGTCGTTGGCGACTTTGTGCAGGCTCACCGCAATCGTTTTGAGCGCGCCGGAAACTTCAACCAGCGCGTCGCGGGCGGCATTGGCCTCCACGTGATTGTGCGCTTCGACGAAGTCCGTCCCCAAGGCAGCGTTGAGACAGGCAATGGCGTATCCGACAAAGCCCGGCGGGCAGTTAATGCCGGTACCGACAGCCGTACCTCCCAACGGCAATTCCCGCAAAGCCGCGATGGCACGCTGCGCCCGGAACGTCGCCTGTTCAATCTGCGCCGCATACCCGCCAAAGACCTGCCCCAGGCGGATGGGCGTCGCGTCTTGCAAATGGGTTCGCCCGGTTTTGACGATGGAGTCGAACGCGCCGGCTTTGGAGAGCAAAAGCGCGTGTAAATGCGCCAACGCCGGAAGCAGGTCATCGCGCAACGCCAACGTCGCCGCCACGTGGATCACGGTGGGGATGACGTCGTTGCTGGATTGGCTCATGTTGACGTGGTCGTTGGGATGGACCGGCGACTTGCTCCCCACCTCGCCGCCGAGCAGTTGGATGGCGCGGTTGGCGATCACCTCATTGGCGTTCATGTTGGTCGATGTGCCGGAGCCGGTCTGGAACACGTCGACAGGAAAATGCGCATCCAGGTCTCCGGCGCTGACCTCGTCGCAGGCCTGGGCGATGGCGGCCCAGAGGCGCGGATCGAGACGCCCCAGGTCCAGATTGGCGCGCGCGCAGGCGGATTTGACCTGCCCCAGGGCCGCGATGAAGCGGCGCCCAAACCGCTGCCCGGAGATGGGGAAATTCTCGACGGCGCGTTGTGTCTGCGCCCCCCATAGCGCCCAGGCGGGAACACGAACTTCGCCCATAGCATCACGCTCGATTCGGTCTGGTTCATTGAATAACATTGCTCGTCATCTCCTATAAAGTCGGGGCGGCAAGATTGCCGCGTCGTTAGTCCAATAGTCGTCGCACAAAGGCTAAGGTTTTACCTCGCGCCAGCGCCGCCGCGTTAAGACGATGACGCTGACTGCGCCGGCCAGATTCAGGAGTGTCAGCGCCACGGGGATGATCAAGCGCTGTCTGGCGCGGTTAATGAATGTGCGGCGTGTTCCCACATAGACGATCTGAGCCCACACAGTTCCCCCGGCTTCCTTCGCGCCGAAAACAATCACCGGCTCACCGGGCGCGAGGTAATGCGCGGTATAGAGCGGCTCTGGTGGATGGTTGGCGGCAGGCCAGGCCGACGCTTGAAAATCGTTGTTGCGGAGGAGCACATCGCCGCCATCCAGCGTGATGCGTAAGTTTTCCGGCACGTAGCCGAGTGCGCATGTGTCCTCGTCACAGGCGGTGTAGGCTACGTAGTTTGCCAGGACCATCGGATTGTCGATACTCACCGTGCCGTCGAGGATCACCGATTGGCCTGCCGCAACGTCCCCAAATGTATCCATCGACGTCACTGCCGGAGAGACGGCAGCCGCCCACAAACTGCGCGCCCCGAGAAACGCAAGAAAGGCATTTCCCAGGAAAACCACGCCAAACGCGATCAGGAAATAGCGCAGCGGTTTGAAATCTGCCCGCGTTGCCGCCCGTCGCAGCGGAAAGACATAGAGCAGACCCCACAACAAAGAGATAAACAGAAATAGAAAAATGTTGATCGCCATCGATTATGCCTTGGGGACAGCGCAGCCTGTATGCCAGGCGCTCTGTTCTGGCGCGATAAGCGCCTCAGCCTCCGGTGGGCCCCAACTGCCCACCGGATACAAGGTGGGCCGTCTGGCTTCCGTGAGCGGGTCGATGAGTCCCCACGCCAGTTCGATTTCATCGGCCCGGATGAAGAGCGAGGCGTCACCCTGCAGCGCGTCGAGCAACAGGCGTTCGTAAGCTTCCGGCAGTGCGGTCTCGCCAAAATGCCTGCCGTAATGAAATTTCATATCCACCGGCTCGACACGCATCCCCGCGCCGGGTATCTTCGTGGCAAAATTCAGGTGAATAGCCTCATCGGGCTGGATGCACAGGGAAAGGTGGTTGGGCATCAGCGCAACATTCTCCGGGAAGAGCAAGTGCGGCACACGCTTAAACTCGATAGTGATCTCGGTGAGTTTGTGTGGCAGGCCCTTGCCAGAGCGCAAATAGAACGGCACCCCCTGCCAACGCCAGTTGTCGATGAACAGACGCAGCGCCGCAAAGGTTGGCGTCGTCGAGAGTGGCAGAACACCTTTTTCGCGCAAATAACCGTCGTATTGTCCTAAAACCAGGTCCGATAGCTGGGACGGGCGCACTGCTTGCAGAACTTTGACTTTTTCATCACGCAACGCCCGGGCGTCGAAGGCCGCGGGCGGCTCCATAGCCACCAGGGTCAGCAATTGCAGCAGATGATTCTGGAACATGTCGCGCAACACGCCGGATTGATCGTAGTATCCGGCCCGCTGTCCTACCAGGTCCGTCTCGGCCACAGTGATTTGTACATGCGCGACATAGTTGCGGTTCCACAGCGGTTCAAAAATGGCATTGGCAAAGCGGAATGTCAGGATGTTCTGCACCGTCTCCTTGCCCAGGTAGTGATCGATGCGGTAGACCTGCTGTTCATCGAAGGCGGCGTGGAGTTGTGCGTTGAGTTCGCGGGCGCTGGCGAGGTCGTGTCCGAAAGGCTTCTCGATAATGATGCGCGTCCAGCCTCGCGCATGGTGATTGAGACCGACGCGGCGCAATTGTTCTACGATGATCGGATAGAGAAACGGCGGTGTCGAAAGATAAAAGAGGCGATTGCCCGGTGCATTGGCCTGCTCCTCAAGCTGCGCCAGATAGCGGGCAAGCCGTCGGTAGGTTTCAGGATCGTCATAGTCGCCGGCGAGGTAAGTATAACGCTCCGCAGAATTCTCCCACAGTGAGCATTGGGCCGGTTTGAGACGCGAGTAGGCCTCTACGCCCGCGTAAATCTGCTCGCGGAATGTCGCATCCGAGAGAGATGTGCGCGCCACACCGACGATGTGCGTCTGCGCGGGCAGCAATCCCTCACAGGCCAAACTATGCAGCGCCGGTCCGAGTTTACGCCGCGTCAGGTCACCGGAGGCGCCGAAGATCACAATCACTGCCGGTTCAGGTTTTGTCGCCATAGCCTCGTTAAATCGTATGGGCGTGAAGTTGTTTCAATTCACGGAACAAGAATATCAAGAAAAGGATCAACGCACTGCCGAGGAGCATCAGTACCGGCACAGGGGGAATCCATATCAACAAGATACCGGCATCGATCAACGCCAAAACACACAACAGGACGATGTCCATACGCGCCATTCCCTTTTCGAGCACAGCGTTCTCAGGGGCTAACGGATCGTAGTAAACGATCACCTCCCGATCCTGGGGGTATTTCGCTTCCAGTTTTTTGAGATTACCGAAGAACCACGCGAAACTGTGAAACGACACGCGATTTCCTTCCCGCACTTCGCCATCCACGGTGTAGTGATAAGAGAGCATCAGTATCTCTTTGGCGAGGTCTTTGCCCCGGTAATACTGTTCGAGTTTGGAAAGCTTAATCACGCCAGAAGTTTCACGCCACGCGCTGCTGCGCAATCCACGCAGTATCCCCCGCGCCACGTAGAACGTTCCATACAAAAAGAGCGGCAGCGCCAGCGTTAGTAGCGCCAGGACGACAACGAGCATGCGTACTCCTTGAGAGAGAATGGGCGAATGGGTGAATCGGCGAATACCTGCAACGCCTCTGAAAATATCATCGGACTCAACTCAACGGATTGAGAAGAAACCTTGTGGAGTGCGGTCTGGCCGCTTCCGGGTTCTGCGTCCTCTCGGACTCCCCCGGCGTACTTCGGGCGCTCCCCGCCCTAGTTTCTTTCTGGTACCGGCTTACATAACGTTATAATCTCTTTCCGTTAATTTGACAAGTTTTTTGCTCGACTGTTCTATCGTTTCAGCACGGTGATGCTCTCCTGCGTCTGCGCCAGCTTCGTCGCGCACAACTGCTCGATGCATTGTTGATATGGGGATGTCTCAAATTCCGTTACGATCGTCTTCACGCATTCCTCCAACTATAAACCGCGAATCTCGCCAATTGACGCGAATCTTTTGGTGGGCGCTTTGGTGGGCGCGTTTTATCCGTTCGTGCCAGGCAGATCGCCCGGCTCTGCCACGCGCTTGAGCCACGTCACCTGATCGAAGTCGGCGTCGAAGCTGGCGATAGCCGGGATGCCACGCTCGCGGCACGCCAGGGCAATCAGCGCGTCGTTGAAGTTGAGCACGCCGGAGGACTCCCGCATTAAATCCAGCGCTTGGAGGTAAAGCCGGGGAACATCTGGAAAAATCCAGGTCAGCTTGCATTGTGGGAGCAGGACGTGCAAAAAATCGAATAAAGGCACCATTTCATGACTTAAATGCTTTTCTTGCAGGCGTCGAATCGCTGTCCCGATAGCTTCAGACACAGCGCAATCAAAGTAAGTTGGGATAAGATCGGCTCGCAGAACAACGTCATGAAGTGTGCGCGCGCGCCGGTGCCACACATCACGAGGATTCAACAAAGCGACCAAAACCGAGGTGTCGATAGCAATAGACAGGCTCATAGCTCATCATAGAGAGCTTCACTATCGGCCAGCGCATCGCCCTCATAGCCTTCTGGCAACACATTTAACCACGCACTCAAGCTGGAGGCGGGATTTTCGACGGTGGGGTACAGATACGGCGTTTGCCCGGCAGCGCCAGCGGTTTCTGGCGTCACCGGAGCGGGCGAAGTCCGCGCTTGCGCGAGCAACTGCTCGTAACGCTCGTAGTCTACCAGCACGACGACAGGACGACCATGCTGCGTAATATAGACGGCGTCGCCAGTTTCGCGGACGACGTTCAGCACGTCACTGGTCTTGCGACGCAAATCGCTGACGGGCATAATCTGTGTGCTCATTTTGTCACCTTTCTTGTCGTCAAATTTGATGACTTTTCCCTCATTGTATCGGCGGTGCGGGGTTGTGTCAACTAAAAGTTGGCGCTGGAATTGACGCTTTGATCCACAAACAATCCGTGAAATAGAAATCCACTCAATCCGCCGACAAAAGCGAGCTTTCCTCCAACAGTATGCCCTCATCCGCGCTGACCTTGCGCGGCGTGATTTTGACGAACCGCCGCTCCCAACCGTTGTATAACGCGCGTACCTTCTCGGCTTCGGCGTGTTGATGGTTGCGCGCCAGTTCGCCAGCATAGGCGTTGAGCAGCTCGCTCAGGTTAACGCCGT
Source organism: Chloroflexota bacterium (assembly GCA_019873725.1). Classification (GTDB taxonomy): domain Bacteria; phylum Chloroflexota; class Anaerolineae; order B4-G1; family SLSP01; genus DSWT01. The sequence continues at coordinate 9,454 of JAIOAS010000132.1, forward strand.
CCTCCGCCGTCACCGGGCCGAGCGTCACGTTCGCCCCACGCGCGATGCGCCGCCGAATGGCCGCCATATCCAGCCCCATCTCCGGCCACAGGCGCAGATAGAGCACGCCGCCCGTCATCCCGGCGCAAATCCACGGGCCGGGATCGCCCATCACGAGCACGCGCCCGGCGGTCATGTACTCGCACAAAAAGCCCTTCACGTTGGCCCGTGCGCCGATGAAGCCCAGCGCGTCGTTGAGGGGTTGCGTGATCTCGCCACCGATGATAACGTCCGCGCCGGAAAGCCGCACGCACGCGCGGCTGTCGGCGTTCCCCTGAACGACAATCAGGCCGTCGATCGCGCCGTAGCCCAGTCCCTTGCCCACCGCGCCGTCGATACGCACGCCGTTGTGGTTATAACCTTTGAGGACGACCACCCGCCCGCCGTACAAGCCTTTGGCGACGCCGTCCTGCGCGCCACCCTCGACGAAAATCGTCATCGGCCCGCCGCTGAACGCGCCCAGGCCGTTCCCCGGCACCGTGCTGGCGTAGAAGCCCAGATAGACGTCCTCGACGGCCGCGTGGCGTTGCCCACCGTTCCCATTGACCGGCTTGCGCCAGCTTTCGCCCTGCCCGCCGACACCGCCGTGGCCGGGGGGCCAGTTCCACTGCTGGCGATAGCGCGTCAACGCGCCGGCCAGATGCGTGCCGAGCGCACGGTCCACCGGCGTGACGCGGTCATCCTCAAAAGCGACGATGGCCTCGCCACCGGCGATCGTCTCCATCACCAGGTTGGAGACCACGGTGGTCAGGTGATTGCGCGGGCGACGCAGCGGCACCAGACCCGCCGGGCGGTCGCCCGAAGCGCCTGGGGCCGGCATCAAAAGGTCGGCCAGATTGAGGCGCAAAAAGTGCGATGTCTGTTCCAGAAGCTCGGCGCGGCCCACCAGGTCTTGCAGGCGCGCCACGCCCAACCGCGCGGCAATCGCCTTCACTTCGTCGCCGAACGCGCCGAACAGCCGCACCAATCCCTCAACGGCTGCCTCGTAGTTCAACGGCGTGAAACGTTTGAAGCCCTGTTCCGCCGCCTCTTCGGCCGTCTTGACCTGCGTGGTAATCCCCATCGGGCACATGCCGGTCTTGCATTGGCGGCACAGCAGGCAGCCCAACGCGAGCATGGCGACCGTCCCAAACCCCACGCGGTTCGCGCCCAGGCACATCAACTTGACCACGTCATCGGGCGAGCGCACGCCGCCGTCGGCCCACAGCTCGACGCGCTTGCGCATCCCGCTCGCCAGCAGCGCCCGGTGCGCCTCCACCACGCCGATGTCCACCGGCAGGCCGACGTGTTGCAAACTGTGCGCGCGGGCCGCGCCCGTCCCGCCATCGTAGCCGGTCAGGTTGATGATGTCGGCCCCGGCTTTGGCGATGCCCACGGCGATCACGCCGATGCCCGGCACCACCGGCGCTTTGACGGCCACCCGCGCTTTGGGATTGGCGGTCTTGAGTTCCTCGATAAACTGCGCCAGGTCTTCGATTGAGTAGATGTCGTGGTTGTTGGACGGCGAAATCAGGTCGATGCCCGGCGAGACATGCCGCGCGCGCGCCACCTGCGCGGAAACTTTACTGCCCGGCAGATGCCCGCCTTCGCCCGGCTTGGCCCCCTGCCCAATTTTGATTTCGAGCAGATTGCTGGCATTGAGCAACTCGATGTTGACGCCGAAGCGCGCGGAAGCGATTTGCTGGCCGCGATTGTGCGGGTACTTGCCCATCAAGTCGGCAATTTCGCCGCCCTCGCCGTTGAGCGCGATGATGTTGAGGCGCTGCGCCGCTTCCGCATAGGCGCGGAAGGCCGTCTCGCTCTGCGAACCGAACGACATGCTGGCGATGACGAACGGCAGGCTATGTCCCGTCAGGCCCGCATCCACGTCCTCAGGGCGGATTTTGCGCGCGGCATCGGCCACCGGCGCATTGAAGCCGATGACGTGCCGCAGCATCACCGGGCGCTGCTTCTCTTGCGCGCGCAATGCGGTGAACGCCGTGGCGTTGTCCACGTTGCCTTGCGCCAGATCGCGCAGGGCTTTTCCCACCAGCGGGTAGAAGCGGGGGATCGGCGACAACGCAGGTTTGTCCGCATGGAGCATTTGGCGGCGCGCGTCTACATCCTTGTCCAGGTCGGCCCAGGTGAGGCCGCGCTCGGCGCTGCCGCAGTAGTTAGGCATATCGAACACCTCGACCAGCGCCGTGCTCAGGCCGATGCTGGCGAAGATACGCCCATAGCCGCGCAGTTCGTGAATGCCCATCGTGCTGATGACTTTTTCCAGTCCGCTATTGAGCGCATGCAGCGTCTTGTCGAGCCGCTCGGTGATCGCCGTGGTGTTAGCAGCAGCGTCCACTGCCGTCTCCAGCAGCAAATACGGCGCAGCGGCGTCGGCGCCCAGGCCCAGGAGCAGAATCAGGTCATGCAGATTGCGCAAGGCGGCGCTGCGCACTACCAGGCCCACATCGCGGCGGCAAGACAGTGCGTTGGCAGTCGCCCTGGGCGTAAGGCGCAAGGCTTTATCAATTCTGGCAACGGCCAGATGCGGATCGATCCAGCCCCGTCCTTCAACGAAGGCCGCGCCGTCATCCAGCGCCAGCAACGTCGCGCCTGCCTGCACCGCTGTGACCGCGGCTTCTGCCAGACGCTCCACAGCAGC
>JAIOAS010000132.1:12643-14377 GCA_019873725.1 Chloroflexota bacterium
AGACCGGCCCCGGCCCTTCGACGTTTTGGGGCTCTGGTCGGTCTCCGACGATTGACCTGAGTTCACCGCAGGCCGCGCCGGCGTCAACCCGTCAAGCCCGCCAAACCGTTTCGCCGCCAGTTCCAGCAGTCGCCGCTGGATCGCCGGGTAATCCAGCACCTCCACGCCGCTATTCCGCTGCACCGTCACGGCGATTTTCTCGCCCGGCGCAAGCGGCTTGGGGTCGCCGTTGAGCAAGTCCATCGGCACGACCCCCTTCTCCGACGAGAAGAAGCACTCTTTTTCCGTTTCGCCGAACCACAGGGGCCGCAAACCGAGCGCATCCACGCTGCCGACGCATGTATCGCCATAGCGCGCGACAATCGCTGCCGGGCCCTGGCTAAACGGCCCAAAGGCACGGCGGTAGTACTGGTAGAGCGTCTGCAAGTCGGCGGGCAGGCGCTCCACTTCGCTCAAAATCGGTGGAAAGATCAGCTCCAGGGCTTCGATCAACGTGAAGCCGTAGCGGTGGATGAACGTTTCGAGCAGGCGGTTAACATCCTGCGAATCGCTGCCGCCGTCCACCAACTGCGTGCCCAGCATCTCGGCCTGTTCGCGCAGACGGGTGATGGTGTTGATTTCGCCGTTGTGGCCAAGCAAGGTGAAGGGTTGCACGCGCTCGAAAATCGTGGTGGTGTTGGTGGAATAGCGCGCGTGCCCGATGGTGATCGCGGAGGTGTAATCGCGGCTGCGCAGTTCGGGGTAGTAGTGATAAAGCGTCTCGACGGAGCCGCGCACTTTGTACACCACGCTGTGGCTGGAAAGCGACGCTACGTGGATCCCCGTCTGCGCTTCAATCGCCAGTTCGAGCGCAAACAGGCGGCTTTCGACGGCCTCGAGCGGGCAACGGCTCATCACGCCGGCGATCTGCCAGAAAAGCGGTTCCTGGGCCAAGGCCAATCGGCCCAAAGCCTGGCTGCGTGTCGCGCCGGGGCGCTCCAGCAGCAGGTCTGCGCCGCTTTCGGCGACGAGTTCCAACACGCGCGCCTGCCACTGTTGGACATGCGCGCGCGGGGCGTTGGGGATCATCAAATGTCCCACGAAGAAGCGCCGGTCGTCGGACAGCCACGCGGGCCGCCCGGCCTCTTCAAGGGCAATCGCCCACAGGCTGCGCGGGATGTCGGTGAGCACCCCGCAGCCATCCCCCTCGCTTTGCACGTCACCGGAGCGATGGCCCATCTGGCCCAGGGCTTCAATGGTACGCTTGAGATTCCCGTGGGTAGCTTCACCGCTGGTGCGAATCGAAGCCACAATTGCACAGGCGTCGTGTTCGTCGACGCGCTGGCGCCGATACCGATGCATAAACAATGGCGTTTCCATAGGCCCCCCTCCTGTGGAAATAGTCCGATAGTTGTTAGTCGGTAGTCAAATAGTCGTCAGTTCCCTGGTCTGGTTGTCGCAACGGCAAGGCTGGTTGCCGTATAATAACAATTCGCTCCCTAACGATAGGGAGCGGATGTTTTTAGCAACATTACCTATTGTACCCGATAATGCGAAGTGGGCAAGGGGCGGGATGCAGGATATAGGAATCAATCTTTTTGCATCTTGCCCCCTGCTCCTTGCCTCGTAGCTTTAGGCAGAGTGAAGTAGAAGCAACTGCCCTCGCCGGGCGCGCTGATCACGCCGGCTTCACCGCCGAGTTTCTCGACGATGCGCCGCACGATAGAGAGTCCCAGGCCGTGGCCCTGCGCGCGT
>JAIOAS010000133.1 GCA_019873725.1 Chloroflexota bacterium
CGCCAGTGTGCAATCCTTCCTCACAGTCCTCCCCCGACTCAACGTCGGGGGAGGGCTTTTTTAGCCCAAACTGGACAAAAAGCAAATATAGGGTATACTTCGGCTTCGTAATCAAAGCATAGTTAGAAGTTTTGGAGGAACAAGCGTGGCAAATACTCAATCAGCCAAAAAACAGGTTCGTAACTCTTATCGCAAGTGGTTGCGCAATCGTTACGTCAAAGGCAAGGTGCGTGGTGTGCTGCAGATGGTCAACAAAGCCATCGCCGATGGAAATGCCGAACAAGCCCTGGCCTTGATGCCTGATGCTGCCAGCCAACTGGATAAAGCCGCCAAGAAAAACGTCATTCATCACAAAAAAGCTGCCCGTCTCAAGTCGCGGCTGATGCACAAAATCAACGCGTTGCAGGCGCAGTAAGAACGTTTGCCAGGGATGCGCCCACCGTGGCGCACGCGCTTAACGCTTATCGCACAGGTATTGTGATTTCATCGAAGCAGCGGGGAGTCTTCCCCGCTGCTTTTCTGCGTACTAAGTTAGCATTCAGTTATTAGCTATCAGCGTTCAGCCTTAGCGCCTACGAAAGGATGCTGATCGCACTATGGTAGGTCATCTCCTCAACCGTCACTGCGTCCTGAGCCTCTTTGCTGATAGCTGTTTACGCTTTATCGCGTCCCAACTCCGCCGAACGCACATAAGCGGCCCAGATCGCGCGCGAGAGCACGGTACGGAATCCACCTTTCTCCAGATGGTAGAGCGCTTCGGCCGTTGTGCCGCCCGGCGATGTAACCTGGTTGCGCAACGTCGCCAGATGCATCTCGGATTGCTGGGCGAAATTTGCCGCGCCGATGACGGTCTGGAAGACGAGCTTCTGGGCGATGTGGCGTGAGAAGCCCAGGTGCACTCCCGCATCGACCAACGCTTCCATGAACAGATAGACGTAGGCCGGCCCGGTGCCGGACAGCGCCGTCGCCATGTCGAGATAGTGTTCGTCATCGACGTAGATCTGCTCCCCCAACGCGCCGAGAATCGTCAGCGCGTGCTCACGTTGCCGGTCGGTCACGGCGGGCGTGGCCGTCCATACGGTGATGCCCTGCCCGATTTGCGCAGGTGTGTTCGGCATTGCCCGAATCACACTCTCCACGCCGGTTCCCTGGCGGATTGTCTTGATCGGTACGCCCGCTGCGATAGAAAACACCAGTGCCTCCGGTTTGATGTGGCCGTGTATCTCGTCAAGCACGGTGTTCATCACCTGCGGTTTGACCGACAGGAACACAATGTCGGCGGACTCTACGGCCGGTACATTGTCCGGTGAAGTGCGAATCTGATAGCGCGTTTCGAGCAGCGCCAGCCGCTCGCGCCAGGGGTCCGTCCCGATGATGCTCTGTGGTTCGATCAGCGATTGGCGCAGCAAGCCCTTGATCAACGCCTCACCCATCGTCCCGGAGCCGATTACAGCCATGGTTGGTAACGTCATCTCATCCTCCCTCAAAAAAGTCTGGTAGTCGCTAGTTTTGTAGTCGCATAGTCATTTGTCTTGTAGTCTCAATAGATCGAAATTTAAGCAGGAGCCAGACTACAAAAGTCTCAGTCTGAAAGTCAGAGTGCAAACTCCCGTGATCTTATGCAGCAAAGATGCCGCGGCCGATGCGTACGAGCGTGGCGCCTTCCTCGACGGCGACTTCGAAATCGTCCGTCATCCCCATCGAAAGGTGCGTCAGGGCGATGCCGGGGAACCGTTCGCGCAACACATCCCGCAGGGCGCGCAGCGACGCAAAGACCGGGCGCACCGTCTCGGCGGTGTCGGCGATGGGGGCCATCGTCATCAGCCCTTCCAGGCGCAGACCGGGAAGCGCGGATACCGCGGCAACCTCGGTGTATAAATGCTCACGGAGGTCAAGATCGCGTTCCCAACCGGCGGCAAAGTAGCCGTACTTACTCGTCTCGCCGGAGACGTTACATTCCAACAGCACGGGCAGCACGCGCCCTGCTTCGACCGCCAACGCGCTCAACTTTTGCGCCAGCGCCAGCCGGTCAATCGCGTGCACGACGTCGAAGTGGGCGACGACGAGGTTAGCTTTGCGGCGCTGCACGTGCCCGATCATGTGCCAGACCGGTTTCTCGTTCGCGGCGGCAAGCCGCGCCGCCGTGTCTATCACTTTCGGCGTCCCTTCCTCAGGCCGGTTCTCGCCGAAATCGCGCTGTCCACTTTCCCAGGCGACGAGAACGGCTTCGACCGGACAGGTTTTGGTCACGGCGACAAGGCGCACGGTGTCGGGATCGCGTCCGGCGCGCAGGGCGGCCTCGGCGATGCGGGTGCGGATGCGGGCAAGGTTGGTGGGGATCGCGCTCATCGTCGCATTAAAAATCATCACGCCAGTAACGACTGCCGTCGTAATAGTAGGTGGGCGGCGCAGGGGGTTGTTTTTGGCGGAAAAACGGCATCAGAATCATACCGACGATAAATCCGCCGATGTGCGCCCACCATGCGACACCGCCGGTCTGCACGTTGACGTTGATCGACGCCAGGCCGTTGAAGAACTGCACCAGGAACCAGCCGCCGAGCACAAGCACGGCCGGCAGGTAGATTGTGGTATAGACGAAAATCAGAGGGACAAGCGTGCGCACACGCGCATTCGGGAACAGCAGCAGGTATGCGCCCAACACACCGGCAATCGCGCCGCTTGCGCCAATCGCGGGGATGCGCGAGGCAGGCATCGCCATCACCTGGGCCAGACCCGACAGCACGCCGCAGAGCGTGTAGAAGATGAAGAAACGCAAGTGTCCCATGCGGTCTTCGACGTTATCGCCGAAAATGCCCAGGTAAATCATATTGCCGATCAGGTGCGCCCACCCACCGTGCAGGTACGTCGCCGTGACCAGCGTGAGCAACGTCAGCGGATTAGTCCACTGGGTGGTGATGTTGACAGGCACAGCCCCGAACATCTGCGCCAGTTGATCGGCTGCATGTTCGAAGGACACTTCCAACAGGAAGATCAACGAATTGACCACGATTAACGTGACCGTGACCGTGGGAAAACGTCGCGATGGGATATTGTCACCCAATGGAATCATAGCTGCCCTCCAGTTCGCTGCACCTGGATTGTACCCCCAATCCGGCGGGCTGCAAAGCGATCCAGATCAAGCCGCCGGCGCGGGGATGTCTTCTGGACGGCAGCTTACGTCGGTGTCATCCGGTTGCGAAAGCACCTTACGCTGTGTGAAGAAGACGGCCCCGGCCATAATTATTGCGCCGAGCACGCCGACCGACCACGTGCCGGCATTTTCGAGCAACGCGCCCCCCAAACCAGGGGCGACAATCTGGGCGAACGTTTGCAACGACGCCGACAGGCCCAACGCGCCGCCGGTTTCTTCACGGCGTACAACCTTGGTCAACTGGCTGGTCAGCACGGTATTCAGGACGCCGGCCGCCAGCGCCGTCGGGGCCAGCACGACCAGCAATACCCAGACGTTGGGCGCAAAGGCCCATCCCAAAAGCGCCAACGCCAACACGATCGTGCCGCTGAAAATTAACTGGCGTTCGCGGAATCGCGCGGTGAGTTTGCCGATGGCAAAGCCTTGCACCAGCACACCGACAGGATGCCCACGTAGGTTAACACGAAACTGGTCGCCCGCACATTCAGGGCCAGGTGCGTCTTGGCGTAAAGGGCGAAGTTGGATTGGAACAGCGTGAAGGCCAGGCTGTACAGCAGGCTGATCTGCAGCAACGGCCCGACGCATGGACGCTGCAATGCTTCGCCCAGCAGACGGAACGAGAAGCGCGTGCCTGGATTGCGGCGGGCGTCGGCGCGTCGCTCCGGTGAGAGGGATTCCGGCAGCCAGAGCACGACCGCGATCAAATTGAGCGCAGACAGCCCCGCCGCCACGAGCGCCGGGACGTTGTAGCCAAAGCGGCTCAGCAGACCGCCCATCGCCGGGCCGACGATGAAGCCCAGCCCAAAAGCCGCACCGATGATGCCCAGACCCCGCGCGCGGTTTTTCTCGTCGGTGACATCGGTGATGTAGGCGCGCGCTAACGCGATGTTACCGCCCAGCAAGCCATCCAGCATGCGGCTGATGAAGATCATGAACAGCGAGCGGGCCACCCCCAGCAAGGTGAAGCTGATCACTGTGCCCACGATGCTGACGATCAGCAGCGGCCGGCGTCCGTACCGGTCGGAGAGCCGCCCGATGGTCGGCGCAGCAAGCAGTTGGCTGAGTGCGTTCACGGTACCCAGCAACCCCACCACGGTGAGCGTTGCCCCGAAGGTTTCCGCGTAGTAGGGCAGCAGCGGCAAAATCAGGCTGTACCCCAGCAAATCGATCAGTACAAATCCGAATATCAATCCCAAGCGGCGTTTGATAGCTTTATCCATTTGACATTCTCCCCACAGTATTGTTATGAACAACGCGCGCGGCCTTGTAAACCGCCAGCGCCCGCTGCCGCGCCCAACCGTGTTCGACGATGGGCGCGGGATAGTCCCGTGCAATCACACAGTCGGCTTTGTGCTGGACATCGGTGGGCATCGTCCACGGCTTGTGCAGATAGGCCAGCGGAACGCGCGCCAATTCCGGCACCCAGCGCCGCACGTAATCGCCGTGCGGATCGTACTTTTCGCCTTGCAAGACCGGGTTGAAGATGCGAAAGTAGGGCGCGGCATCCGTCCCTGTGCCGGCGGCCCACTGCCAGCCGCCGTTGTTCGATGCCGGATCACCGTCGATGAGCTGTTGCATGAAATGCCGCTCGCCCCAGCGCCAATCGATGAGCAGGTGCTTGGTGAGGAACGCAGCGACGATCATCCGTGCGCGGTTGTGCATCCAGCCGGTCGCCAGGAGTTGGCGCATCCCTGCATCGACGATGGGATAGCCGGTGCGCCCGGCTTGCCAGGCGGCGAAGGCGTGCGGGTCGTTGTCCCAGGCGAGATGGCGCAGGTTCGCGCGGAAGCTCTCGCGCCGCACGGCGGGGAAATGGTACAGAATGTTCATGTAGAACTCGCGCCAGAGCAGCTCGTCGCGCCAGACGCCGGCGCTGTGCCGGGTCGCGTCCGAAGGCGCATCGTAATGGGCTTGCGTCGCCGCAACGGCGGCCTGCCGCGCGGAGAGCATGCCGAAGCGCAGATACGGCGAAAGCCCCGATGTACCTGTATGGGCCATCAGGTCGCGTTCCCCGCTATAACCGTAGATCCCCTCCGCCATAAAAGCCTGCAAGCGGCGGCGCGCTTCCGCTTCTCCGGGGACAAAGGGGACGCTTGAGGGCAAAACCGGCGTATCGGGCAGCGTCTCGCGGTATAAGCGCGTGTAGTCGATATCCGGCGGTAAAGGAATACGCTCAGGCGCCGGGAGCAACTCACGCACATCCGGCACAGGCAGTTTGCGCCACGCGCGATTGTACGGCGTGTACACGGTGTAGACGCCGCCATCGGCCTTACGCACGGCCTCCGGCGGGCGGATCGTGAGTCCACCGGTGAGATGCAGCGGGACTTCCGCGGCTACCCGTGCGTCGCGGCGGCGCGCATACGGCGAGACATCGGCTTCCGCAAAGATGGTTGTAGCTCCGGTTTCGTCGCGCAGGCGCGCCAGCTCTGCCTTCGGGGAACCGTGACGCACGATCAGGCGGCTGCCGCGCGCGCGCAGATCGGCATCCAGGGCGCGCAATCCGCCGAGCAGAAACGCGCGCCGTTTGTCGCCGGTGTAGCCGGAGTTCCACAGCGCCGGATCGAGCACGAACACGGGGAGCACGTAGCGGCTGTGTGCCAGGGCTGCGTGCAGGGCCTGGTTGTCGCTCAAGCGCAGGTCACGGCGAATCCACCAAATCGCTGTCATCATTGCCCATCCTATCCGTCAAGTCGGGGATCTGGCGATCCGTTAAGTCGGGGATCTGACGATCCCCTGTTAAGTCGGGGATCTGACGATCCCCTCGAAGCATTTTTGATCTGGCGATCCCCTCGGAGGGCGTTTTGCGCTCTACTGCGTTATGCTTTCACCGCCAGGCTCAATTCGTCCAGCGCGGCGACTTCGTCGTCCGTTAGCCGCCAGCCGAGCGCGCCGACATTCGATTGCACCTGGCGGACGTTCTTCGCGCCGGGAATGGGGACCGCGCCTTTGCAAATCGTCCAGTTGAGCGCCACCTGGGCGGGCGTCTTGCCGCCGTGCGCCTCGCCGAAGTCGCGTAGCGCATCGATCAACGGCTGCACTTTCCGCAGATACTCACGGTTGTAGATGTTCTTGCGCGGGCCGGGCGGCGGATTGTCGGGCGTGTATTTGCCGGTGAGGATGCCTTTTTCCAGCGGACTGTAGGCGATCAGCGTGATGTTGAGGTCTTTGCAGAGCTGCGCCACGCCGTTGAATTCTGGATCGCGGTGCAGCAGGCTGTAGAAGACCTGGTTGGAGGCCAGGGGGATGCCGCGTTTCGCCAGGGCGGTGTGCGCGCGGCCCATCTGCGCCTGGTTGTAGTTGGAGACGCCGACCGCGCGGACGAGGCCCGCTTCGACGGCTTCGGCCATGGCATCCATCCACGTCTCAATCGGCACGGGGGGCAGGGGGAAGTGCATCTGGTAGAGGTCGGTGCGCGGCATCCCCAGCCGCTTGAGGCTGTTGCGCAAGGCACGGCGCAGCGCGTTTTTGGTCAGCCAGAAGGGGAACGGCATGAACTTTGTCGCTACCACAACCGGCTGGCCGGATTCGCGGATGAATTGGCCGAGTAGTTTTTCCGAGCGTCCCAGCCCGTAGACCTCCGCCGTGTCGAAGAAATTGATGCCCGCCGCTACCGTCGCATCGAAGGCGGCGCGCACATCGGCATCGGTGTAGCCTTTGCCATAGCCCCACATCACCTGGTCGCCCCAGGCCCACGTGCCGATGCCCATAGGAGAGATGGCGATGTCGGTGTTGCCAAGTGTTACCCGTTCTGCGATTGGTTCTGTCATTGTTCCTCCATAGATAGTTTGATAGTCGGGTAGTCGGTAGTCGAGTAGTCGTTAGTCGAGTAGTCGGTTGTCGGATAGTCGGGTAGTCGTTAGTCGAGTAGTTGGTTGTCGGGTAGTCGGTAGTCGGGTAGTCGGTTGTCGGGTAGTCGGTAGTCGAGTAGTTGGTTGTCGGGTAGTCGGATTGGGGTTAGTCCAGGGCGATCCAGACGCTGCCTTCGGCGATGCGGGTGGGGAAGACGCGCAGGGCCTTTTCGCGGGCGACGGCGCCAAGCATCTTGCCCACACCCGGCGGCCATGGGGACCACGTCTTCACGTCGCCGGTGTTGAGGTCGAAGGCGCTGCGGTGGAAGGGGCAGACGATGGCCTCATCTGCGGTGATTTTGCCGCCCTTGAGCGGCAGCCGCATGTGCGGGCACGCGCTAAGCATGGCGTAGACTTTGCCATGTTCGTGGATCAGCAAGATCGAATGGTCCTGCACTTTCACCACCTGACGTTCCCCTTCGGGCAGTTGCGCTGCGGGTAAAACCTTGATCCAGTTCATAAATCCCTCCTTTGGTTTGTTGATGGCCGCAGAGTTCGCAGCGTCCACAAAAATTCTCTGCGTTCTTCGCGTGCTCTGCGGTGAAATATTCATTGACTTGCCGTCTTGACGGCGTGTTGGAATAGGTCAGATAGCGCAGCGTCGATGGTGGGGAAGCGGAAGGTGAATCCCATCCGCTGCAATTTCGTTGGGACAGCGTTTTGCCCGCTGAGGAGGACGGTCGCCATCTGCCCGAAGAGCAGGCGCAGCGCCAACCCTGGAACCGGCAACCACGCGGGACGGCGCAGCGCACGGCCTAACGCGCGGCTGAATTCGGCATTGTTCAACGCCTGCGGCGCGGTGAGGTTGAACGGCCCACGCGCTTCCTGCTGATCGATCAGGAAGCGGATGGCGGCGACTTCATCGGCGAGGTGAATCCAGGGGAAAGGCTGCCGTCCATTGCCCACCGGCCCGCCGGCAAAAAAACGGAAGGGCAGCGCTATTTTGGGCAGCGCCCCACCCTCCAGGCTCAAAACGACGCCCGTGCGAATAACCGCGCGGCGCACGCCGAAATCTTCGACCGGGCGGGTGATGGCTTCCCATTCGATCGCCAGTTGTGAAAGCCAGTCGTTGCCGGGCGGTGCGTCTTCGGTGAGCGGCTCCGCGCCGTGCGGTCCGTAGTAACCTGCTGCCGACGCCTGAATGAGTGCGCGTGGCTTGCGCGTCGCGGCGGCAACGGCCTCGACGAGCGCGCGGCCGGCTTCCAGCCGGCTCTGCACAATGCGGGTCTTGCGCGCAGCCGTCCATCGTCCGGCGGAGATATTCTCTCCCGCCAGGTTCACGATCACATCGATGCCGTTGACCAGCGCTCCCCATCCGGCAGTGGTGCGCGCATCCCAGGGTTGCACTTCGACACCAGACGGCAGCGCCGGCGCGTTTACCGGATTGCGGCTTAGCACAACCACCTCGTGCGCGTCACGGGCTAAATCGGCCACCAGCGCGCGACCAATCAAGCCTGTCCCTCCGGTGACTAACACACGCATACCATATCCTCTCGCTGCTCTGAAAACGTCACAATCATAGACATATCTTATCACAGAAAGCGATTTTGTCAACTTATTGACGCTCTTGTGTATAGAAATATTTGACAAAATCAATGTATTGTGGTATACTTACCATAGATTACAAATATGTACATAATCAATAAACGAAGCGACGAGATACTCTATAACGACCCGACATACAACAACTCGACGACTCGCCAACTCGCCAACTCGCCAACTCGCCTACTCGACTACTCGACTACTCGACTACCCGACTACCCGACTACCCGACTATCCGACTATCTTCGGAGGCAACGATGAGCAATGATGAACCAATCTATAACATCGGAAGTGTGGCGCGGATGACCGATATTCCGGCGGCTACGCTGCGCATTTGGGAACGGCGCTACAACTTTCCCGAAACCGAACGCACGGAAGGCAAACACCGTCTCTATTCCGAGAAAGAAATCCAACGACTGCGTTGGGTCAAGGCCCGCCTCGACGAAGGGATGCAGGTTCGGCAGGCGATTCGCGCTTTGCGTGCGGTGGAAGCGGGAGAGGGCCTTGCGGCAATCAAGCCGGCGTCGCCAGCGCCGGTCGAGCGCAGGACTGACAGCTCCGCGGGCGAACAGATTGTCAATGTGCATATTGACGCACTGCGAAAAAAGCTGCTCGATGCGTTGGTGGCGCACGAAACCGGAAAAGCGGATCAGGTTTTCAACGAAGCCTTCGCGCTGTATACGCCGGAGAACTTGATCGTCGATTTGATCGGGCCGACGTTGCGTGATATCGGTGTAGGGTGGCAAAAAGGCGAGATCGATATTGCGACCGAACACCTGGCGTCGCATTACCTGCGCCACCACTTGCTCGCGTGGATGCGCACCGGGCCGCCCACTTATGCTGTCGCCCCCATCGTGTTGGCCTGCGCGCCCGGCGAATGGCACGAGGGCAGCCTGCTGATGTTTGGCGCGCTGATGCGGCGCCGGCGCTGGCCGATCGCCTATCTTGGGCAGTCCATTCCCTTGCCGGAAGTAGCGAAATTCGTCCGAGAGACAAAGCCTCCTGCGGTGGTGTGGACCGCCGTAACCGAGGAGCCGGCCCTCGCACTGGCGGAATGGCCGACCTGGCTTCCCGAAGCCGCCCAGACGGGCGAGCCGATCGTTGGGTATGGAGGGCCGGTGTTCAACGAACGGCCTGAGCTACGGGCCAAAGTCCCAGGTCTCTTCTTAGGCAGCACGCTCCAAGAGGGTGTGGAGACGCTGGAACGTATCTTGTTGAATAAAGGACCTCGTTTATAGCAGCGTTTTCGGATCGGGAAACTGCCCCGGTTGCAGGAGCATGACGGTTTCAAGGTAGCCCGGCGCCGCCATTGCACATGGATTGGCAGCGCGTACCTGGAGGATGGCCTCCTCCGGCGACATGAGACGGTAGAGAACAAGATACCCCGCCAGGATTGCTCCAGTACGATCGGCTCCGGCGTGGCAGTGGACCAGCACCGGTTTGCCGGCCTCGATCTGCGCGTGGATGAATTTCCACACCGGCAACGCCTGGTAGATGAAAGCCTTGCGCATCCCAGGCGAGAAGAGGGACACCGGCGGAAACGCAGCCCGGTAGTGCTCCAGGCCATAGTGGCTCAAATCTTCCACTGCCTCTTCCGCCGCCAGGGAAACAACCGTGCGGATGCCTCCGGCATAGAGGGCCTGAGGGTCCCACGGCTCGCGGACCGGGCCAGGGCGTCCACCCAAGCGTTTTTCGATGATCCAGTAGATGTGTTGCATAAGCCCATTGTACCATATTGGAGCGGTCGTCAAAATCACGCTGCCGGATGCCAGACTACAAAAGTCTTAGTCTTGACCAAAATGCTCTTGTAAGGTATAGTTACGGGCAAATCAGTATCGGGAAAGCAGGTTGTATGGACGAGGATAAGGATATTGCGCCTGACGAGAATCAGGCGTGGTCGGACGAGATCGAAACGTGGCTGGACGAATATCAGGAGCCGCTGGACGACGCACGAGACGAGCTTTACGTTCAAGCGGAACCCGAGGGGGCGCAGAGACCTGAATACACCGGCCCCACAACACCGATCGGCATTCGTTTCCAACCGGCGGGCAAAGTGTACCATTTTTCCGCTCCAGTCGAGATGGGCTTGCAGCGGGATGATTGGGTAGTGGTGGAGACGGTTTACGGCGAACAGGCCGGGCAAGTCGGTGAGACGGATGCCAAACTCCCGGATGGCATTTCGCCCAAGCGGCTCAAGATGGTGCTGCGCCGGGCCAGTGGTTTGGACATGGCGCGCTATCAGCTTATGCGCGAGCGCGCCCAGCGTATGGTCGAGGTCGCCAGGGAAGAGGTCAAAGCGCAGAAGTTGGAGATGAAGGTCTTTTCGGCAGAGTTTGCGCTCGACGGTAGCAGCGCCATTCTGCTCTGCACCGGCAATTCCAACAAACGCGACCTGACTAACTTCCGGCGGCGTATTGCGAGCCGGATGAACTGCCGTGTTGAAGTCCGCATCGTCGGCCCGCGCGACCACGCCAAGGCACTGTGCGGGTATGGCGTCTGCGGCGAACCGCGCTGCTGCTGCCGCTTCCTCACCGAATTCCAGACGGTGTCCATCCGCATGGCGAAGGATCAGGCGATTTCGATGGCCCCTACCGACATCACCGGGATGTGCGGGCGGCTGCGCTGCTGTCTGGCCTACGAGCACGAGGTCTACAAAGAGGAAGCCAAGAGCCTGCCCAAGATCAAAGCCCGCGTGCAGACGGAAAAAGGCATCGGTCGGGTCATCGATCTGGACATCCTCAAAGGCGAAGTCGTCGTCGAAGTGCCTCCCGACGGCCCGCGGGTTGAGCGGGAGCGCTTCCGTTTTTCCGCCGATGAGGTGAAGGTCATCAAGCAGCAATAGCGGCTTGCGTGCCCAGGACGCAGGTTCACCCAGATGAACGCAGGCGAAACGACAAAATCAGCGAAAATCAGTGTGAATCGGCGTCCGTAAGGGGTAAAAGCACGTGTGTGTCCCCGTTGACCGCGAGGTGGTTCCCGTTTTCCTGCTGATAGAAGCCGACCCGCAGGCGATAATCACCCTCTGGTAGAGCGCCCGGCAGGCTCAATATGTGGCGGTCGGTTACGATTTCCCCCGCCATCCACAGCGAGGTGGGATAGTTGCCTTGCTGCGGCCCTTCATCCACCTGCGCGACGATAGCCCCGCTCTCATCCAGCACATGCACGAAGACCAGGTAATCTTCGTCCAGCTCGGCCAGCGATTGCCAGTACAGCGTCACTTCGAGAGGCTGTCTGGCATGGGGCATTCCCGCGTCGTAGCCGAGCAGGCGGATGTGCCCGCCAAAGTCGACGGCGAAAGGGTGTTGCATTTCCGGCGGCGCAAAACTGCGCATCACCGGTTGCACCTCCACAGTTCCCAGCGTCATCCCGGGCGCGTCTCCCACGGACAAGTTCAGTGTGTACGGCCCGGCGGCTATCTCGCGGGGCAAGCGCAGGGTATAGCGATCCTCGACGATGTCGCCGGGCCGCCATTGCGCGAAGGTGTAGCCGCTGGCGGGCACACCTTTATACAGGGTGCGTGTCTCCGCTCCTCTCAGTGTTAGGGTCACATCACCTTCCGGCAAAGCAGTGCCCGTCGCCTGCCAGCACAACCGCAGGAACATCGATTCGCCGGGGCGCAGGCTTTCGGGCAGCGGCGTAGCCCCTAGCAGTTGCAGGTCGCCATGCGCGGCGCCGATCTCGCGCGGAATTCCCGGACAGGCGGCAGCCGATTGGGCGGCGTCGGGGGCGGACGCCATCGGCAGCAACGTCCCGGTCAACGGGAAGCGCGCCTCCAGCCCGGCGAACTGCTCATCTTCCAGGCGGGGCAGCACCTCGCCGCCGTCGGGATTGAAGAAGCTCACGCCGATTTCGTAGCCGTCCACGGGCGGGATGCCCACCGGCGGAGTGAGCGTGAACTGGTCGAAGACGAGGTCGCCTGTCGTCCAGTCGGCAGGTGGATAGTGGAAGGTGGTTTCGCGTGTCCACTCGCCGGTTTGCGGGTGCAACAGGCGTACCACCGGTTGGAGCGTGGTGTACGGCGCGTTGATCGCCCAGATGATGAGAATCGGGCACGGTGCGGCGACGCGACACGCCGCGGTCGGCCGGGCGGCGTACAGGTGGATGACGTGGGCAAAGTCGGCGGCGGATGACGGGGGCGTGAATGGCTCGCGCAGCGCGGCGCTGTCGGCTTCACCGAGGCGGTGCACCAGCAACGCCGGTTCGCCGAGGGGGTCATGGAGAACAGTGGTGCGCCACTTTTGGGTGATTGTCTCCGGCCAGGAAGCCGGCGGCGTGAGTGAGCGCGGCCACACGTAAACGGCGTCGCCGGATGGCGGCAGCACAAGCGTCGCCCCGCCGGTGAGCCATTTGGCCTGGGCGTACTGCTGCGCCAGTGCCGCCACCGTGGGATGGCGGTAGTGTTCGCTGGCGATGTAGACCGTGGTGCCCGTGAGGTCTGTCGCGTCCAGCGCCTGTGCGGCCAGCACCATCTCGCCATCGGCGGCGTAGAACAGTTCCGTAGATGTGGCCCATTGATGGTAAGCACGGGCGGTCGCTGCTCCGCCAAATGTCAAAAGAAGCAGGAGGCAAGAGGCAGAAGGCAAGAGGCGGCTTTTTGCATCTGTGGGGCGATTGGTTAAATTGCCCATGTTGCGCAGAACACCGGTGAACGCATCAATGAGGACCACAACGCCACACGCGGGCAAGATGGCGATAAAGGGAAACAGGCCGACCAGGCGCAGATTGCTCGGCGTGATTTCGGAAGTCGCCAGGGCACTGGGGAGCAGCATCGTCGCCAGGACGGCGATGACGAAGATGCGCCCGGCGCGGTACAGGTCGTCGCCCTGAGAAGGAAGGAGCAGGCGCGCCAACCCGATCAAAGCCAACGCCGCCGAGAGCACGTCCAGCAGCGGCCTGCCGGGGATGTTGAAGCGGATGTACGGATCGCCGGCGCCGGGCCAGACCAGCGCGCGCAGGCACAGCCACACGCCGCGCAGTGCGTCCCGCCAGGTCGGCGCGGCGACCTGCGTGATGCGGGTGGTGAAAGCGTCGGGGGTGCGCAGGAAGTAGAGACCCAACGGGGCAAAGACGGTGACTGCCGCCAGCCCCACTAATCCCAACTGAGCGATGCGCTGCCGGGCTTCGCGCGGTGAGCGCAGGAGCAGCCAGCCGAGGGCCACCGTCAACGGCAGAGGAAAGAGCCGCGCGGCGAGGTAGGTGTAGCCGGTGAGGCCCAGGCACACGCCGCCCGCGACGAGCCAGGCGCGTTTCCCGCTGCGCAGGCCGCGCCAGAGGGCAGCGACCGTGAGGGCCTGGAGCAACGGTTGCGAGATGGCGCGAAAGCCGTAACGGCTCAAGAGCACGTGTGGGAAGGCCACCGCGACCCATCCCGCCGCCAGCAGCGCGATCTCGCGCGAGCGTTTCGCCGGGCCGAGTAGCGCGCGGGTGGCGCTGAAGGTGACGGCGACGGTGAGGATGCCGAGCATGGCGGCGTTCAGTCGCAGACCCCACGGCGCGCCGCCGGTCGCCCAGATCCAGAATGTGCCGCTGTAGAAGAAAAGCACTTCCTTGCCGGTGTACGCGCGGATGAACACCGGGCGATAGTCACCGGAAGCGATCTGCCGGGTGAGGATAACGTTAGCGGCTTCGTCATAGTGCAAGCCCACGGGCAGGTCAGGTAGCGTGCCCAGCCGCAGCGTTGCCGCCACCAGGAGCACGAGCGTCATGCCGAACAGGTAATAGCGTTTCATCAAGGGGTGATTATACCTTCAAGAGGGTAGACTACAAAAGTCT
>JAIOAS010000134.1:0-9446 GCA_019873725.1 Chloroflexota bacterium
GTCCCGCGCGCCGGGGAGATGCTGTATCGTTTGAAAGTCTGAGCCATCGTAGTCAGGTATGATTGGAGGATATATGGATTGGCGTCAGTATATTCATACAGATTTCAATGTTATGATGGGCAAGCCGGTCATCATCGGCACCCGAATTCCAGTCGAGCTTATTCTGGAAAAGCTTGCAGCCGGGGAGACTTATGACCAAATCCTTGAAGCGCATCCACGCTTAACCAAACAAGCAATCCTGGCTGCAATTGCTTTTGCTTCAGAATCATTACGTGCCGATGTACTTTATCCGGTGGCTGTGGCATGAACTTCGTCGCCGATGAGAGTGTGGATTACCCCATCGTACTGCGCTTGCGCCAGGAGAAACATAGCGTTTGGGCTGTCGCTGAAATGGAACCTGGCATCGCGGATGCGACAGTCCTCGACATTGCAAATCAGCAAGGTGGCGTTTTGATCACGGCAGACAAAGATTTCGGAGAGTTGGTATTCCGAGATAAACGCTACACTTTTGGCGTTGTTTTATTGCGGTTGGCAGGGCTAACCGCTGCGGAAAAGGCTGGGGTTGTAGCAACTGCTATTAGCCAGTACCACAAGGAGTTGGAAAACGCTTTCGCGGTGATCGGTCCGCGAAGTGTACGGATTCGTCCGCGTCTAGTCTAAACAGTATAGGAGAGGATCATGGACAAAGTACGACTTGCCGTTATCGGCATTGGCAACATCGGTAATTTACACCTGAACAACATCGAAAATCAACCCAAAGTGCAACTCACCGCCGTTTGCGACATCGTGCCTGAAAAGGCGGATGCGGCGGCGGCGAAGTACGGCGTCAAGGCCTACTACGACTCGAACGCGCTGCTGGCCGACAAGGTCTGCGACGCGGTCATCATCGCCACGCCGCACTATTTCCACACGACCATCGGCATTGCGGCACTCGACTCCGGGCATCACGTCCTCGTCGAGAAGCCCATCTCCGTCCACAAGGCGGACTGTGAGCGACTCATCGCTGCCCACAAGCGCAATCCGCAGATGGTGTTCGCCGCGATGTTCAACCAGCGCACCGATCCCTTCTACCAAAAGATTCGGGAGATGGTGCAGTCCGGTGAACTCGGCGCGCTGGTGCGCGTGAACTGGATCATCACCAACTGGTTCCGCACGCAAGCCTACTACGATTCCGGCGGCTGGCGGGCGACCTGGGGCGGCGAGGGTGGCGGCGTGCTGCTCAACCAGTGCCCGCACAACCTCGATCTGCTGCAATGGATCACCGGCATGCCGGTGAAGGTTCACGGCTTCTGCGAGATCGGCAAGCGCCACACGATTGAGGTGGAAGACGAAGTCACGGCCTTCCTGGAATATCCCGGCGGCTGCACGGGCCTGTTTGTCACCTCGACGGGTGAAGCGCCGGGCACCAACCGGCTGGAAATCGCGGCGGATAACGGTAAGCTGGTCTACGAGGGCGAGCAGATTGTTTTCACGCGCAACCTTGTCCCGGCGACGGAATTCCTGCGCACCTCCGAGCAACCCTTTGCGCGGCCTCCCTCCGAAGTGGAAACTTTCACCTTCGACAATCACGGCGGGCAGCACATGGCGATTCTCGAAAACTTCGCCGACGCGATTCTGAGCGGCGCGCCGCTCATCGCCCCCGCCGAGGAGGGTATCCACTCCGTCGAACTGGCGAACGCGATGTTGTATTCGACGCTGATCGGTCAGCCGGTGGCGTTGCCGCTTGATGGCGCGGCCTTTGAAGCAAAGCTTCAGGAACTCATTGCTACCTCGACGTTCAAGAAAGAAGTGAAGGAGACGGTCGTGGCGGATATGGGGAAATCGTTCAATTAGAACGGAGGAAGTGATGCAGAAGGCAGACATTGGTATTGTGGGTCTGGGTGTCATGGGGCGGATGCTCGCCCTCAATATGGCGCGCAACGGTTTCCGTGTGGCCGGCTATGACCTGGATGAGGATAAGGTTATGGCCCTGAACGTGGCCGGCGGTGGCAAGGCCGTGGGCTACCAGATTTTGGGCGACTTCTTTAGCCTGTTGGAACGCCCGCGCAAAATCCTGATGATGGTGCCGGCGGGCAAACCGGTGGATGCCGTCATTGCCGGGTTGCGGCCGGCGCTGGATCGCGGCGACCTGTTGATCGACGGCGGCAACTCGCACTTCCGCGACACGGAGCGCCGTTTGGCGGCGCTGGAAGCCGACGGTATCCGCTATCTGGGGATGGGGGTAAGCGGCGGTGAATACGGCGCGTTGTGGGGACCGTCGGTTATGCCCGGCGGCGATCCGAAAGCGTGGTCACTGGTCCGACCCATCTTCGAGGCGATTGCCGCCAAAGTACCCGAGCCGGATGGCACACTCAGTCCGTGTGTTGCCTATATCGGACCGCAGGGCGCGGGGCATTTCGTCAAAATGGTGCACAACGGCATCGAATATGGCGACATGCAGCTCATCGCCGAGACATACGATGTGCTGCATCGTGGGCTGGGATTGTCGGCGCTACAACTGCACGACATCTTCGCGCGCTGGAATACAGGCGACCTGCAATCGTACCTCATCGAAATCACCCGCGACATCTTCGCTACGCTGGATGAGGAGACGGGCAAGCCGCTGGTGGATGTCATTCTTGATGAGGCCGAGCACAAAGGCACCGGTAAGTGGACAACGCAGAGCGCGCTCGACCTGGGCGCAGCGGCGCCGATGATCAGCGCGGCGGTGGAAGCGCGGATGCTATCGGCCTACAAAGCGGAGCGCGTGCGCGCGTCGAAGTTCCTCAGCGGGCCAACGCCGACTTTTGATGGTGACGTGGATACCTTTGTGAATACGATAGAGCGGGCGATGTACGCCGCCAAGATTTGTTCGTATGCCCAGGGCTTTGGCGTGCTGCGCGCCGCCAGCGAGGAGTACGATTATGATCTCAATTATGGCGAAATCGCCAAAATCTGGCGCGGCGGCTGCATCATCCGCGCGCAATTCCTCAACAAGATCACCGCGGCCTTTGCGCGCGACGCGAATCTGCCGAATCTGCTGCTCGACGCCGACCTGGGCAAAGCTGTGGAAGCGCGCCAGGACGCGCTGCGCCAGGTGATTTGTTACGCGACCGCCAATGGCGTTCCCGTGCCGGCTTTCAGCTCCGCGCTGGCCTACTTTGACGCTTATCGCAGCGAGCGCCTGCCCGCCAATTTGCTCCAATCCCAACGCGACTACTTCGGCGCGCACACCTACCGCCGTATCGACCGCGCGGGCACGTTCCACACGGATTGGGCAAAGATGGGGCAGAAATGAGAAATAAGAAATGAGAAATGGGAAATGAGGAGTGAGTCATCCGTCAGCTTACTCTTTACTCTTTACTCTTTACTCATTTCCCATGACTCATTACCAATCACCAACCAAGGAGGTTCCAGAATGACTGATAAATGTGACATCGGCCTTATCGGCCTGGCCGTGATGGGCCAAAACCTGGTGTTGAATATGAGCGATCACGGCTTCAAGGTGGCGGTGTTCAACCGCACCGTGTCGAAAGTGGACGACTTTATCAATGGCAGCGCGGCGGGCCGCACGATCTACGGCGCGCACTCCATTGAGGAACTGGTGGGGATGCTGGCATCGCCGCGCCGCGTCATGCTGCTGGTGAAGGCCGGGCAGGCGGTGGATGATTTTATCGAGCAGCTTATCCCGCACCTTGATCCGGGTGACATTATCATCGACGGCGGCAACTCCAACTACAACGACACGATCCGCCGCACGGCCTATGTTGAGTCGAAGGGCTTGCTCTACATCGGCACGGGCGTCTCCGGCGGTGAGGAGGGCGCGCGTCACGGGCCTTCGATCATGCCGGGTGGCTCTCCGGCGGCATGGCCCTTCGTCAAGCCAATCTTCCAGGCTGTAGCTGCCAAAGTTGATGACGGTTCGCCGTGTTGCGACTGGGTTGGCGAGAACGGCGCGGGCCACTACGTCAAAATGACGCATAACGGCATCGAGTACGGCGACATGCAGCTCATCTGCGAGGCTTACCACTTGATGAAAGAGGGGCTGGGGATGAGCAACGAGGAAATGCACCAGGTCTTCGCCGAGTGGAATGAGGGGAAGCTGGACTCATACCTCATCCAGATCACCCGCGACATTCTGGCGTTCAAAGACGAGAATGGCGAGTACGTTGTGGACAAAATTCTCGACACCGCCGGCCAGAAAGGGACCGGCAAGTGGACGGGCATTTCGGCGCTCGATATGGGCATTCCACTGACGTTGATTGTTGAAGCTGTTTTCGCCCGCTGTCTTTCGGCGCTGCTCGAAGAGCGTAAGGAGGCTGCGCAGGTGCTCAGCGGCCCTTCGTCGACCTTCGATGGCGACAAAGCCGCGTTCATCCGCGATTTGCACGACGCGCTGTACGCTTCCAAGATCATGTCTTACGCGCAAGGCTACATGCTGATGCGCGCGGCGGCGCAGGAGTACGGCTGGCACCTCAACTACGGTGGTATTGCGCTGATGTGGCGCGGTGGCTGCATCATCCGCTCCGTCTTCCTGGGAAAGATCAAGGAAGCGTTCGACAAGAATCCCGATCTGAACAACCTGCTGCTCGACGATTACTTCAAGGCCGAAGTCGAGGCCGCGCAGGCCGCGTGGCGGCGTGTCATCGCCAAAGCGGTTGAACTGGGCATTCCCGTACCGGCGATGTCGAGTGCGCTGGCGTTCTTCGATGGCTACCGGCGGGGACGCCTGCCGCAGAATCTGCTCCAGGCGCAGCGTGACTACTTCGGTGCGCACACCTACGAGCGCGTGGATCGGCCGCGCGGCGAGTTCTTCCACACCGACTGGATCGGTTCCGGCGCGGCGGCTATCTCGTCAACGTATACGGCGTAGGCCCATTGTTACCGTGGAGGTCGCTGAGGACGCCGAGAGATCGGTGCTGCTGAGCAGCCGAAATCTCTGCGAACTCAGCGTTCTCTGCTTTGATGAAGAGCAATAGAAGTTGTACCCGCTTAATCCGCTGCTGCTGTAGGCAGCGTGAACCAGAACGTTGTCCCTTCCCCGGCGGCGCTTTCGACTGCGATATGTTCGCCGTGCGCTTCGATGGCAAGTTTGCAGAACGCCAATCCCAATCCGTGACCGCGTTCTTTGTCCTTGCCGGCGACAAATTTCCCAAACAAACGCGGCAGGAGTTCTGGGGCAATGCCAGGACCGGAATCACTGACGCTCACGCGGATTTTGGTGGGGTCGTCGCTATCGCGCTGGGCGCTAAGCTGAATCATTCCATACGCCGGCGTAAATTTGATGGCATTGCCGATCAGGTTTTCCAGCACGCGGCTGATGAGGGGGGCATCGGCATAGATGGGGGGAAGGTCGGCGGCGACGTTATGGAGCAGTTTCAACGTTTTCTTCTCCACCAGTGGCGCGAGCGCCGCGGATATTTCGGCGATCTGGTCTTGAATCCGAAATTCGGTTGGGTGCAGGGTGAGTTTGCCGCTTTCTAGCTGATTGACTTCCAGGATGGCATTGATAAACTTGAGCATCCGTTCGGAGTTGTTGAGGGCAATTTCCACAATGGTCTTTTGTTCTGCATCCAACTTTGCCGATTCCATTTGCAGGACTTGTAGACCGGTGCGGATGGTACTGAGCGGGTTGCGCAGGTCGTGAACCAGGGTATGGATCATGGTGTCACGGAGTCGTTCGCTCTCTCGTTGTCGGGTGATGTCAATAATGAACGCGATGGCAATTATCCCTTCCGGCGTCTCTGCGAATCCCAGACTGATTTCGACCGGGAAAACATGGCCGTCTTTGCGCCGGGCACCGAGATTTAACCCACTCCCCATTGGACGGACATGGGGGTCGTGGATGTATTCCGCACAATGCTGCAGGTGAATGTCGCGCGACTCTTCGGGGATCAGGAGTGTCAATGGCTGGCCGACCAGTTCGGCCTCGGTGTAGCCGAAGAGTTGCTGCGCGTTACGGTTGACCAGGCTGATCAGCCCCCGCGCGTCGACGGCGATGATGCCGATTGGCGCGGCTTCCAGCACCTTGCGCGTGGTGTCTTCCCGGAATAGCGCGGCAGTGCACGCTTTTGCGATTTCTTCCCAACGGCGTTCTGCTTCCATAGGCGGCCTCAGGATCGTGAAATTTAAGTCCGGAACAGTTGGGCGGTAGGGGCTATCTTCTCGGCTTCGTAGCCCTCGTCGGGCGGTAAGTTTTGCTGTGCGGCGGCCTGTTTGGCGAGGATATCACAGCGTTCGTTGTCGGGATTGCCAACGTGGCTACGCACCCAGACGAAGGTGACAGCGTGTTCTTCGAGCAGCGGCAATAGTTGGAGCCACAGGTCGACGTTGAGCGCCCGCTCGTTTTTGGTGCGCATCCAGCCTTTGGCTTGCCAGCGCTTCACCCAGCCTTTGGTGATAGCGTCGACCAGGTATTGTGAGTCACTGTATAATGTGACCACACACGGCTCCTTGAGCGCCCGCAGCGCCTCAATCGCGGCCAGAATCTCCATGCGGTTGTTCGTCGTCCGGCGGAATCCCCCTGAAAGCTCACGGCGATGTTCTCCGTAGCGCAGAATAACGCCGTAGCCCCCCGGCCCTGGATTTCCGATGGCGCTGCCGTCGGTGTAGATGGTGACGTGTTTTTGTATCATACTCGTATTATAGCCAAATGTTGAAAGTTGAAAGTCGCTTGACGTCTGTTGTGGATTGGTTATAGTGGCGGGCGGAGGTCATGCAAAATGCAATCAGACCGGAGATGGGTAGGTTTACTGCTGAGTGTGCTGCTGTTGAGTGGGTGTGCACCGGTTACGGTGGAAGTCACATCGCAGTCTACGCCGTCGCCGACACCGCTCTTAGCTATACCGCACATGACGGTGGCGACATTCACCCCTGTGCCTGTGGCCGGACGTGGTGGGGAACCGGCATCGGTCATTGTACCTCCCGATACGGACACGACGGGCGCGTCCGTGCCGGTCGAAGCGCCGGCGCCATCCTC
The DNA here is from genome assembly GCA_019873725.1 of Chloroflexota bacterium. Lineage (GTDB taxonomy): Bacteria > Chloroflexota > Anaerolineae > B4-G1 > SLSP01 > DSWT01. Next base: position 6,959 of record JAIOAS010000134.1, read on the forward strand.
CGCCCCTGTGGATGTGTTGCCTTTCACCTATCACACGGTTGCACCGGGCGACACTATCTTGGGCCTGGCGTTGAAGTACGGCGTACCGATTGCCGTCATTCAGTTGCAGAACGACCTGGGCAATTCAATTATACTGCGGGCGGGTGAAGTTTTGGAGATTCCCCCGGCGGTGGGGTGGGAGGGGGCTTCGCCGTTTTGGGTGGTGTACGAGGTGCAGAGCGGGGACGTGCTGAGTGCGATTGCCGCCAACTTCGGTTTCGATGTGGCGACGCTGCAAAGCGTCAACGGGCTGGCGGATGCGGATGTGTTGAGCATTGGACAGGCGTTAGTCCTGCCCCTGACCGGGCCGGCTGACATTGCTCTGGCTTCCAATGGCACTCCGCCCACCGCGCTGCCCTTGCCTACCTCGACGTCTGTCCCGCCGGTTGTGGCTGCTGCTGCGCCGGTCGTCCCGGCAGACCCGCCGGCCGCTCCAACGGATGCTCCCGTTGCCGCGCCGGTTTTGCCTGCCGACGTCGCCGGTTTCCCCGCCGAAATCTTCCAGCGCATCAACGCGGAGCGTGCCGCCTTTGGCCTGGCGCCGCTGGCGTGGAACGCGACGCTGGCCCGCGCTGCGCAATTGCACGCCGACGACTGTTACGCGCGCGGTTGGTGCAGCCATACCGGGTCGGATGGCTCGACGATGAAAGAGCGCATCATCCGCCAGGGCTACGATCCGGTGCGTTGGTCTGAGTGCTGGGCGTGGTACGCCACGCCGGAGATGGCCGTGGCGATGTGGATGGACGAGGTTCCGCCGAACGATCCCCACCGCCGCACGATCCTCAGCACGTGGCTGACCGAAGTGGGGGTAGGGGTAGTCCCGGCTGCCAATGGGCGCGGCTATTATTTTATCGCCGATTTTGGTACGCCGCGTTAGGCATACAGACCTGACAGGTTTTCCGAAACCTGTCAGGTCTGATGGGCTCAATTTCCATTGAGGATACCGTATCTCCGCTTGAGGAACTCATCGGCAGGCTGTTTGAGCATCAGGTGCAGCAGGAGATCACGGTAGGTCTTGATGAACGGTAAGTCGTAGTCATCTTCTAATACCGGCATGAGGTAAGACGCCGGGCGATAGCGCAGCGGGCTTTCGTTCGGACCAAGGGCCAGCTTCACTACCTCTGGATTGGGGGGCGTGGGGAGATGCCCGAATTCCCCGCGCAGCAGCATCTTGAACTCGTTGGATACCATCTGATACCGGCCCATCATCACGTTGAACGTGGCTTGTGCCCCCACAATCTGACTTGTCGGTGTGACCAGTGGCACGTAGCCCACATCGGCGCGCACGCGCGGAATTTCCTGGGTGATGGCATCCAGCAGATCGAGCTTACCCATTTGCTTCAACTGGTTTTGCAGGTTGGAGAGCATTCCGCCGGGAATCTGCGCCTTGAAGATGGTGTCGTCGTAATCGGGATAACCGAGATCGCGCATCAGAGCGCGCATCAACGCGAGTGCTGTTTCGATGTCCGCTGTGTTGCCGCGTTGGATATACGCCAGGATTTGCTGGACGATGTGGCGGTCGATGTCGTCGTAAGCCACGGGCCGGTAATACTTTCCATAGAGTGGGATGGTGTGGCGTAATTCCTCGAAGATCTCGAAGAGTACTTGCTGAATCCGCAGGATGAGGGCTTTATCCAGCCCGTGCTCGACGCCCATTTCCTCGGCGAAGACGATCAGCAACTCGACCGGCGGGTGCGAAGGCCCGCCGGCAAAGGGTGTGATGGCGGTATCGAGCGCATCGATACCGGCGTACATCGCGATGACGGCATTGAGCGTAGCGACGCCGGTGGTGGTGTGACTGTGGAACGTAATCGGAACACGCAGGTGCTGCTTGAGTTCGTCGAAAAGATTCAACGCCTCGGTGGGGTAGAGCAGCCCGGCCATGTCTTTGACGGCGATTCGATCCGTTCCCTCTTGTTCAAGGGTGCGCGCCAGTCGCACGAAGTAGTCTGTCGTGTGGACCGGGCTGGTGGTGTACGAGAGCGCCGTTTCGACCTTACTGCCGTAAGCCTTTGTCGCCAGGAGCGCCATTTGCAGATTGCGCCAGTCGTTGAGGGCATCAAAGATGCGGATGATGCCCACACCAGACCGTACAGCTTCTTGAATGACGGCGATTACCAGGTCATCGGGGAAAGGCTGGTAAGCGAAGAGGTTCTGCCCGCGCAGTAGCGCGCGGGTTTTGTGGGCAGTTCCCAGCACGGCATAGAAGCGATCCAACCGTTCCCACGGGTCCTCATCGAGGAAACGGACGGCGCTGTCGAGCGTTGCGCCGCCCCACAGCTCGAAGGCGGCAAACCCTGCGTCGTTGAGCATCGGCAACACGCGCAATGCCTGTTCGGTCGTCATCCGCGTTGCGGCCAGGCTCTGCTGCCCATCGCGCAGGGTCAGGTCAACGAAATCTACACGGTTTGTCACAATGGTTACTCCTTTGGTTTAGTCAGAGAGTCAT